>CAYYMU010000272.1:0-2536 GCA_964472445.1 uncultured Desulfobacteraceae bacterium | reverse complement strand
CTCGAAATATTCAATATATTTCTGTGGTTGAAATCTTCGCAGTCCTTGAACTTAAACAAAATTGAGCATTTTTCAAAGGTCTCAAAGTATCCATATATGCCTTTATTAATTCTATTGTTTCTTCTTCAGATGAAACTTTTTTTATTGATTCACGAAAATTACTGCTAAAACGCAGGCCTTTAACAAACCAGCCAAGACGGCTGCGCATCATTCGGCATGCGGCTTTTTCTCCAAAATATTGAACAGACATTTTACAATATTCTATCATAATTTCAAATCGGTGTGCAATATCTACCTGTAATACATTTTTTCCTTTCACAAGGTCAAGAATCTGAGAAAAAATCCATGGATTGCCGATTGCCGCTCTTCCGATCATAACTGCGTCGCAACCTGTAATTTCCTGCATTTTTAAAGCATCTTCCGGTGTAACAATATCTCCGTTTCCAATAACCGGTATGTTAGAAGCGTTTTTTACTGCTCTAATTATTGACCAGTCTGCATCGCCTTTGAACCCCTGGGATGCTGTGCGGGGATGCACGGCGATTGCGTTTACGCCACATTCCTGTGCTATTTTCGACAGAGTCAGAGCCTGTCTGCCTGAGCTGTCCCATCCGGTTCTGATTTTTATTGTAAGAGGAATTTTTACAGCTTTTCTAACAGCCGTTATAACAGCTTCGGCAATATCGGGATTTCTCATCAGCGCAACTCCCGAACCTGTTTTAACTATTTTTTTTACCGAACAGCCAAAGTTAATATCAATCAGATCCGCGCCGGAAGATTCAACTATCTGAGCTGCTTCAAACATTATAGAGGGATCTGAACCAAATATCTGAACAGAAAAAGGCTTTTCTTCCGGCTGGCTGTCAAGCATCTGCATTGTTCTTTTTGATCCATAGACAAGTCCATTAGAGCTTATCATTTCAGAACATAAAAGCGCGCACCCTTCTTGTTTGGCAAGAATTCTGAAGGGCAGATTGGTAATTCCTGCAAGAGGAGCCAGTATGGTAAAATTGTCAAGTATAAGGTTTCCGATTTTCATTAGAATCACGAAGCAGAGCATGGGTTTGCGTAACAAAAAAGACAGTTATGATAGCAGGGATGAAGATTATATGATCCTATATCAATAGAAACTTTGCACCCACAACCCTGTTTTATTCTCTGGCCTGAGTCTTTTTTAAGGGAAAGGTCGCCGCCGTATAGTTTGAGCAAAAGATCGTTTGGTATGCACGAACTGTTTTTTATTTTGGAACTTTCCGGAAGAATATCAGCCAGTTTTTTTTCACAGCAGGCATACAACTGGATGCCTGCTGAAGCCAGTTTTTTTTCAATGCTTAAAATCAGTTCCACCTTTTTTTCAAGTGACGGATATATGAATGAAAAACCTTCAATAAGCGCTGTTCTTTTTTGAATTTTCCGATAATCATCCATAAAGCTGGTAATACATCTTGTTATACCGCACCTGGATGCCCTGTCTGCGATTACAGTCAAGTCATGTATATTGTCTATGACTTTTTCGTCTTTTGTTTTGTAAAAACATATTGGATCAAACCTCCAGTTTACACATTTTGCGTCAAAGTTGCCGCAAAGATATTCAAGCTGATCCAGTCGTTCTAACAGGTGGGGCACATTTGGTTCGAGCAAGGGAGAATGGGAATTTATTGTAAAATTGAAAAAAAGATTAAATCCCATTTTCATAAGATTTTCTCCGAACTTGCCTTTTATAAAGGGACCAAAATTTTTTGACCAGAATGCAATGGTATGAACCTTGTCAGGAGTTGCCGGCACTGTTTTTGTCTGTCTGTTATAAGGGTTTATAACCTGAAAGGCTTTTTTTTTAATTTGCTGCATAAACCAGTCCATGTAAAAGGCTGGGATATCTGTTCTGCGGGAGGCAGAAATTACTATTTTTTTCATATCTTTTTTATGTCTGCGAAAGATATAATTTCTGCATTTTTTGAATTACTTTTAGTTTCACTTTTTTGTTGCAGATTTTCATTGGTTTCAGATTCCTCAGGACAGGCAACAAGTTCCAGCCGCATTCTTTTGCCGTTTATTGTAAATGGTTGTCCATTAATATAGGAGTCTTTCAATATCCATGTTGCCGAACTGACCGGAATCTGAAGAATCATCAGTTTTACATGGTACCAGTCTGGTTTCATGTCTGGTAAAATCTCTTCTATCCTTGCAAAGGCAAGCGGTGCATCTTCCGAATAAATCAATACAATATCTGTTTCTGTTGCCATTTTAATTATTTTTCCTTTTTTTATAAAACCTCATTGTGCCCTGTGCTCTGTGGCAAGAGTTTTTTGCTATTACAGAAAGTTTAATATATAATACTAAAATAAAACATAATCATTCAGCCACCGATCTACGCTGATTATCACGTATATTTTTTCTTTTGTTATCATATAACTATTCAGGCACAGAAGGGCAAAGGCACAGTGGCACAAAGCAAAGTAAAGAATTCTGGCTCAGAGGACTAGGCTTTGGCTATCCCCAGAGGGGATTTGTTTTGCATGAAAAAGATGAACATCGA
>CAYYMU010000271.1:0-2556 GCA_964472445.1 uncultured Desulfobacteraceae bacterium | reverse complement strand
TATCAACCATAAGTGTGTCTTTGTCATCTATAGATAAGGATGTTGCATTTCTTGCCGGGGAAAGATGGAAAGTTTATAGAAAGTCTGGTGAAAAAAGAAAACGAATCATTACATATTTTCTTATTGGAGCGCACGCTATGATTAAGGCAGAGCGTTTTTTTACACGCGACAGGGGTTTCTACAAATCTTACTTTTCTGAGCTTAAAATACTTTCCCTGTAATCGGTCAGTCTGATCTGGTTGGACATTCCATTTGAACTGCAATAGCGAGCGCATACCCCATGGCTTGTTGAAGCTGAAGCGAAGATTCCGCTTATATGGGGCCGCGGGCTCAGCAAGTATTATCATAAATAGACTGATTGGGATGCTGAGGATAATGAGGGTTAACTCTTGAACATTTTATTTGTTTCCGATGTTTCGATTGTTGAGGTGATTGGCGGAGCAGAGAGGGTTCTGTTTGAGCAGAGCACTTTACTACAGAAGAGGGGACATGCTGTTCATGTCCTGACTCGTAAATTGCCGGAACATAAATCAGATTATCAGATTATTAATGGAGTTACCGAATGGAGATATGAGGTTAATCAAAGCAACTGTTTTTCTTATATCAAGTCAACTTTATTGAACTCCAAAAAACTTTTTGAATCGCTTCAAAATCAATATTCCTTTGGCTGTATAAATTTACATCAGCCCTTTTCTGCCCTCGGGGTAATCCAATCCCGCTTCGGCAGAGACATCAAAAAGATTTATACCTGCCATTCATTTTCCTTTGAGGAATTTCGGTCGAGAAATCCAAGGCCAAAAAATATTATAGGAAGGATTCTATATTTTATCAATGTTCAGATGCGAAAATTTATAGAAAAAAAGGTTATCAATAAGTCAGATAAAATTATTGTTCTCAGCCGGTTTACCAAAGAGCAATTACAGCATGTTTATAAAATTCCTGCTGAAAAGATCACAATTATTCCCGGAGGAGTTGATCTTGAGCGATTTTATCCTACCACCGATAGAGCAAAAATAAGGCAACTATTAAATATTCCTCAAGAGAAAATGATATTATTTACAGTGAGGAATCTTGTATCCAGGATGGGATTGGAAAATTTAATATATGCCGTCAAGGAAGTGGTTAAAGCTGTTCCTGACGTTTATTTTGTTTTGGGTGGAGATGGGCCTCTAAAAGATGGCCTTATTTCATTGACTAAAGAACTGGGAATAGAAAATCATGTAAAATTTGTTGGCTTTATCCATGAAGCAGAACTCCCTGATTATTATCGCATGGCCGATATTTTCATTCTTCCTACAATCGAATTAGAGGGTTTTGGATTGATTACTCTCGAAGCTTTGGCATCAGGTGTTCCTGTTCTGGGAACGCCGGTAGGCGGAACCGTTGAAATTCTGAGTCAGTTTGATTCAAAAAATTTGTTTAAAAATACAAGTTCTGAAGCAATGGCGGAATTAATCATTAAAACCTGTCAAGAATTTAAAGATAAGCCCGAACTCCGGGAGGATGTTTCTTCTCAATGCAGATTGTTTGTGGAGGAGAATTATTCATGGGAAAAAAATGTTGATTCGCTGGAAAAATTAATTATGAGAATTGCGGCATGATAAGAATTATAAAAGAAATACCGGTTTTGCTGTATCATAATATTGGCAATTATCCGGCGGATGCTATGGAGGATGGCCTTTTGCCTGAAACTTTCAGGCAGCAGATGAGCTTTCTTTTAGAAAATGGTTATAATATTGTGACGCTGAATCAATCCCTGGATCATCTTGCAGGACGTACCAAATTGCCTCAGAAATCTCTCTCACTTACCATTGATGGTGGCTATAGAGATGCTTATACAGATGTATTCCCTGTTTTAAAAAACCATAATTTTCATGCAACCTTTTTTATTATTCCGGAACATATCGGCAAGGAAAGAAAAATTAATGGGGTGTCCGTACCGTGTCTAAGCTGGAACGAGGTAAATGAAATAGCGGAAAGCGGCATGGATATAGGTTTGCTGGCTTATGAAGGCAGGGGGATTAAAGATCGGTATGATGAGGAATCTGTGCAACAAAGCATTTTCAATTCATTGAAAATAATTAAGGGAAATTATAACGGGCATGTTAGATTCTGTGCATTTCTGGAAGGGGTGTCGAAAAAACCGCTGTGGAATTTTCTGAAAGCCCGTGGATTTCAGGCGGTTTTCACGCAGTGTCCTATAAATCAACATTCTGGCCTGTCTGGTATTGGAAGAATACAAATTGATGACGATGACCACAATATTTTTCTAACCAAAATTTCTAAAGCATATCTCTTCTTCAAAGATAAACGGGTATGGAAATATCTTCGCAAGTATAAAGTTGACAGAGTAGCTCATAGAATATCAGAAGCCTTAAATCGGATTAAAGGGAAGGAGTAACCGTTTACAGTTTGCAGTTACCGGTTCACGGTTGATAAAGACAGAAAGTAGAAGAAATCTTGGGATCTTCTTTTGAAGATTTAGGAGTTAATATATTTTCGGATTATCTCCCGATTAGTTGTAGTCAATTCTTGCTCGCCTCTGGCGAGAAGCTA
>CAYYMU010000270.1:0-2579 GCA_964472445.1 uncultured Desulfobacteraceae bacterium | reverse complement strand
CGATCCTGAAAAATCACTACGCCTTGTATATGAAACTTTTTACTTAGCCATCTATCGTTAAATTCGTGACTTTTTACGAGGGCATCATACTTAATCATCATGGAGCTATTAAGCGAACTTAAAAAACATTTTGACCTTCCCTCCTTTCGTACCGGCCAGGAAGAAGTAGTAAGAACAGTCCTGGAAGGAAGAGATGCTATGGTTGTAATGCCGACCGGAGGAGGCAAATCATTATGCTATCAGCTTCCCGCCTTGATAAACAAGGGAACAGTCCTTGTTGTTTCCCCTCTTATTGCCCTGATGAAGGATCAGGTTGATGTCCTTCAAAAAAGAAAGATTGCCGCATCATTCATAAACTCGACTCTTTCCCTGTCAAAACAGAGAGAGACGCTTAAAGAACTTGAGGCAGGCAACCTGAAACTCTTGTATGTTGCCCCTGAACGTTTTCGCCAGAAAGAATTTTTAAATGCTCTTTCCGTTTCCAGAATCAGTTTTGTGGCAATAGATGAAGCTCATTGTATCTCACAGTGGGGACACGATTTCCGTCCTGATTATCTGCGTCTGGGCGAAGTTCTTCGACGCATAGGAAAATATCAGATCCTTGCCGCAACAGCAACTGCCACAGAAACCGTTATAACTGATATTATTTCCTGCCTTAATCTTACAAACTGTCGGCAGTTTGTAACAGGATTTTATCGAAAAAACCTGAATCTAAAAGTTGTTCACTGCGCAAATAAAAAAGAAAAGGAAAAGGCAATTATATCTGCTTTTGCTGAAAAGAAGTTCCCTGCAATTGTATATTGCGCCACAAGAAAAGGTGTGGATGAATTGTCAGGCATGTTGAAGAATCGCGGGTATTCTGTTTCAGGATACCATGCAGGCATGGACGATGAAACCAGGGTTTCTGTACAGGAACGATTTATGACCGGACGTACAGATATAATTGTGGCAACCAATGCTTTTGGTATGGGAATTGATAAAGCAGACATACGCCAGGTTATTCATTACCATTTTCCTGGTTCTATAGAATCATATTATCAGGAAATAGGAAGAGCTGGAAGAGACGGTAAAAAATCAATGTGCACGCTTCTTTTTTCCATGGCCGATATTTTTATCCAGGAATTTTTCGTTGATATGAATTATCCTTTGCCGGAGGCCGTTAAAGGCGTTTTTGAGTTCTTAAAAAGCGATGGAAGGGATTATCTGAGCGTTGGCAATAATGAGCTTGCTGAAACTGTCAGCTCTGTCCAGAGTGTAGGACAGGCCGGTGTAATAATAAAAATGTTAGAGCGGGCAGGTTTCCTGGAAAGGGTATATTCGGGGCGGCGGCTCTGTTTCGTTGCATCAGGTTCAAAAAAACCAAGAGGGCCTGTTCAAAAAAAAGTGTTTGATGCTGTAGCTGATATCGCTGGATCTAAAGGCAGGAAAGTGTCAATCAATACCCTGATAAAAACCTCGGGCCTTGAAAAAAGCGCGCTTCTCAGAAGCCTGAGACTGCTTTCATCAGATGGTTTGATTACATATATACCTCCGGCAGCAGGGCGTGATTTAAAAATATTGAGGCCTGAAGCAGGTTTTGAAAAATTAGAAATTGATTTTGAATTCCTTGAGAGAAGAAAACAGAATGATTTGAAAAAACTCAAAGAAGTAGTAACTTACGGGCATTTTGGAGGATGCAGATGGGATTTTCTTCTTTCTTATTTTGGGGATAACAGCGCAACAGAACAGTGCGGTTTTTGCGATAACTGCATCCAAAGACGTATTAAAAAGACAGGAGGGAGCAAAAAAGAAGAGGAAACAACAGTTCTTAAAGTACTGAGCTGCGCGGCACGCATGAAAGGCCGGTTTGGCCGGACACGTATTGCCCAGGTACTTACAGGCTCTTCAAGAGAATGGATAGCCTCGCAGAGGATGAACCAGCTATCCACATATGGTTTGCTGTCTCACTTCACACAGGAAGAGGTGCTTAATCTTATTGACCAGTTAGACAGGCAGGGATGTTTTGTCAGGCATGGAGATCATCTTTATCCAACCATAGGTCTTAGTGCAAAAGGGATCAGGGTAATGAAAAAAGAGGAAAAAGTCTTTGTCAATCTGCCTGAGATCAAAAAAGCTGTGAAGACCGTTGCAGAAGTATCTACAGATTTTTCTCCGGAGTTGTATGAAGCACTTCGTCAGAAAAGAGAAGAACTTGGGACGGCACAAGGAATTCCTTTTTTTCTGGTCCTCTCAAACCGGACGCTCAAAGAGATGGCTGCATCAGCGCCAAAAAGCATGGCCGAACTTCTTCAGGTACACGGAATCGGGCCTGCTAAAATGGAAAGATACGGACAGGAGTTTTTAGATGTAATTTTAGAATATTGTGATAAATCAAGTTAGCACACAAACCCGAAAACATCCCGCGTGCAGACTTAATGAGACCTCCTTCTTTTTCGATCCAACGAATAGCTGTAGAAGGGTGTATTCCGTATTTTTCCATTATTCTTTCAGGAATGACAACCTGCCCTTTGGACGTAACCCTTTAAGGCTTTTCTCCAATTTAGTTGGAGAAAAGGGTCCAAGGATTCAAGGGTTTGTTT
>CAYYMU010000269.1:0-2580 GCA_964472445.1 uncultured Desulfobacteraceae bacterium | reverse complement strand
AACATCAATTGACTCTATATCCAGTTCCCTTCCTGAAATAATATCAATTAATCCGCCTTTACACTTCCTGCATACAAAAACAGGCTCATTCGCAGTCCATTCAAAACCACAATCCCTGCATCTGGCAGAAACAGGAATTTCTTTAATGTTCAGCTTTGTTCCTGAAAGAATTGTATCCTTTGCCATAACATCAAAACAAAAACAAAGACTTTCAACTACAATGGCAGATAACTTGCCTATCTTTAAATTAATAGTTTCAACCGTTGGGTTTTTAATATTATCTGGTATCGAAGATATTGCAATATCAATTATTTCTGCTGCTACGCCCATTTCATGCATACAGACCTCGTTGCTTGTTAAAAATCGTAACTAATCGGGTTGTCGGTTCACAGTTCACAGTTACTCAATTTCGTACTGTTTTTTTCAACAGTGAACTGATAACTGTAAACCGTAAACGGTTACTTTTGTTTTAGCCACTACTGCTTGAATACTTCGATACAGAACTCGCCGAAAGTACATAGATCTTCACATACATAAACTCCATTTTCCTTCATCACTGCAATTTTTTCCCGGGCTGAGCCCATGCCTCCGCTAACAATTGCACCGGCATGCCCCATACGCCTTCCAGGCGGCGCTGTTAAGCCTGCAATAAAGCCAACCACTTTTTTTTTCATGTTTTCAGAGATAAATCTGGCAGCAGACTCTTCCGCAGTTCCCCCTATTTCTCCGATCATAACAACACCTTTTGTATCCGGATCCCTTTCAAAAGCATCCAGGCAGTCAATAAAACCCATACCAACCACAGGATCGCCGCCAATACCTATGCATGTTGTCTGCCCTATGGCCTGACTACTAAGCTGATTTACCACTTCGTATGTAAGGGTGCCGGAACGGGATACAACGCCTATGGGCCCTCCTGGTTTGTGTATAAATCCGGGCATAATACCGATCTTGCATTGGCCGGGTGTAATAATACCCGGACAATTAGGGCCTATAATACGCGTTCTGGTATTTTTCAGATAATTTTTGATTTTTATCATATCCAGAACTGGTATGCCTTCAGTAATTACAACAATAAGTTCAATTCCATTATCTGCGGCCTCTGCAATCGCATCAGCCGCATATATGGGAGGAACAAAAATCATGCTGCAGTTTGCTCTGGTTTTATCAACAGCCTCACCGACTGTATTAAAAACAGGGATATCATCAATTTTTTCCCCTCCCTTGCCGGGAGTTACGCCTGCGACGACATTCGTGCCGTACAAAACGCATTGACGAGTATGAAACCGCCCCTGCCTTCCTGTTATCCCCTGAACCAGAAGCCGTATGTTTTTATCAACAAATATGCTCACTGTTTATGAGTCCCCACATCTTTTCCAGTATTAAATTCCTGTGCCATTTCCAGCAAGCTCTGCAATTTTCTGCGCCGCATCTTTAAGCCCAACAGTATAAACCGGTTTTAAACAAGATTCATAAAAAATTTTTCGGGCATCATCTATATTGGTTCCATCCATGCGAATTAATATCGGTATTTCTATGGCTGTCTTTTGCGCAACCTGAACAATCCCCTGCGCAAGCATGTCGCAACGAAGTATTCCGCCAAAAACATTTATAAAAACCAGCTTTACATCCTTATCGCATAAAATAAGCCTGAAACCTTTTTCGATCATTTCAATAGTAGAGCCGCCGCCAACGTCAAGGAAATTGGCCGGTGATGCACCCGCAAATTTTATTATATCCATGGTTGCCATTGCCAGGCCCGCTCCGTTTACCATATTGCCGACATTTCCATGCATCTTAATATAATTGAGGTTAAATTCTGATGCCTCAACCTCAAGAGGGTTCTCCTCCTTAATATCTCTATATTCAACAATATCTCTGTGACGGAACAGGGCATTGTCATCAAATTCTATTTTTGCATCCAGGGCAACAACAGACTCTTTGGCTGTAATAACAAGCGGATTTATCTCTGCAAGAGAACAGTCATAATCAATAAAAAGAGCATATAACCTCTGAAGCGTTCTAACAAACTGCTTCATCACGGGAAATTCAAGTTTTAGATTAAAAGCAATCTCACGACAATGAAATTGCTGAATTCCCAGATTAGGATCAACATAAACCCTGATTATTTTTTCAGGGGTTTTGGATGATGTTTCTTCTATATTAACTCCGCCTGCACGGCTTGCAATAATAACTATTTTTGAAGTTTTTCTGTCAATTATAATACCAAGATAAAGTTCTTTGTTGATTTCCAGCTTCTCTTCTACAAGGACTTTTCTCACGAACTTTCCTTCATGCCCTGTCTGGCTGTTAACAATTTTAGCTCCAATAATATCATTCGCAAGACTGTAAACTTCATCAGTTGATCCCGCAAATTTTATACCTCCGCTTTTTGCGCGGCCGCCGGCATGAATCTGCGCTTTAATAACAACAGGAAATCTGCGAATTTCACGGGCTACAGTCCTGGCTTCCCGGGGATCAAACGCAATACCTCCTTCCGGTATTTGAATATTGTATTTTTTAAATAGTTCTTTTGCCTGATATTCGTGTATCCGCATTATCCATATTCCCCAAAATTCT
>CAYYMU010000268.1:0-2584 GCA_964472445.1 uncultured Desulfobacteraceae bacterium | reverse complement strand
TCTCTCCATTAATTAGCCCAGATTCAATGGAGGATTCGCGAACACCCTCAATCATTGACGTAAAAGTGTTTTTTGTGAATCCTTTGACTAATTGTGGCTTACTTGAATCAACATAAACCATTCGGGGAGATACTTGGATGGAAATGAAACCTGCTTTTTTTAGAATTGGGTAAAGCTCCCTGCCAATATTGGCATTGCCTCCTGCTCGCCTTTGCAGTTCGACTTGACATTGGATTGCTTTATGCGCTGCCTCGCTGTCTGGGTAGAAATAAGTTGATCCGTGATCTCCCTCTATAACAGTAATTGTGCCACCGACTTTAAGAAGATCTTTGAGGCAATCTATTGCCTCCACAGGCTGTGCCAAGTGTTCAAGCACGAAACAAATAAAGAGGTGATCAAAAGATTCGGGTTCAAATGGAAGCTTAAAGATGTCGCCTTGCTGGAAGCTCACATTTGAGAAACCAGCTTCCTTAATTTTTCCCATGGCTTCACGAATAGAATTCTCTGAAATATCAACTGATGTGAAGCTGGCATGAGGACTATTTTTTGCCAAAGTTATGGTTTGTGCGCCAACACCGCATCCAGCCTCGAGAACTTTACTTCCGGCTGGATAGATGGTGTCGGAGTGAAGCAATTGAACAAGGGTGGAAGCTTGATCTTGTAAACGAATGTTTTCCCTTGGGTCATAGCCATGAACATATTTCATGTTTGATTCCTTTTTTGTATGCCCAATGCGGAGCCAGCTTTATCGGCGATCCGCTGAATTAGCCTTGTTCAAGTAAGCCGCTGCGCGGCAGCTTATTTTCAGATAGCGTTAATGCCTTGATATTATTTTTCGAGACGGTCCGTAGCGCAGGTAATCACAAGACGCCATGTCGTTCCGTGTATGGCAACGGTACGCCAGTATGCCACCTTTGTCACCGGCTTTTCCCCGACTTTCCGGTAGAAACGGTAACCGCCCGATCCTTCATTGGCTGCGCCTACCTTCTTGGCCAGATCAATCAGTTCAGGAAAAGGCTTAAATAACGGATCACGAAAAACATTCAGCCCGATCTGTTTTACATCCATATCGTAGATCATCAACCCATTGGTTTGCATCAGGAAAATATCAACCGGCAGATTTGAAGCAACCGGTTCGATGATGCTGGAGAACAGATACTCAGGAGCAAAGAGCGCCGATACCGACCCTGCAAACTGACGGTCCGGTGAAAATATTGGATAATGAAAGGCCACTGCGTTAGGACCTTCAACAGAACGGAATGAACCGCTAAATACCGGCTTATGGGTTTTGAACAGCTTCACCATGTGCGCCTGCTTACTGATATCGGCGCCTTCGGCTGCATTGTGCCGGGGTGGCTCAACAACCAGCATAATACCCTTGTTGCTTACTGTTTCACAGTCAATAATATATGGATTCGCCCCGTACAACTTTTTAAGCACTTCTCGAGCATGATCGCTTTTCAAGACATTGCCGGAAAGTGTTTGCGCGCTTTGCTGAAGATTTTTGTCCAGCCTGTTCAATGCCGCGGTGATCTCTCCCTGTACCCGGGATAAGATATCCTGCAGATCTTTTCGGGAAAGCATTCTTTTATGCAGACTTATGGCGGGAACGACCAATTCTCCAGCAATAATTTTTGCCTTCAGCTCCAGAACCTTGTCATGTACGTCCGCAGGAATCAGTTTTTTGTTTTGATCATTATAAACAAATTCAACCCCATTTTCCTTCAATCCGAAAGTCTTTATGCCTCCTGAGAAATTTTTGCGAACGTATGACCTGACGCTTTCGAAAACCGCCACATCAATGTTCTTAATCATGCTCGTCAAAACAAGTCCGGAAGCCTGTGCACTCTGATCGATGTCCACACCAATCGCCAGCCGATTCATTTCTTTCGCCGCCCGGAAAAGGCCCACTCCTGTCGCACCCGAGGCGTGGTATATGACATCCGCTCCCTCTTCGTACATGCGGACTGCGATTTGGTATCCTTTTTGCGGATCGTTAAACGCATGACCTGTTATCCCGGCAAAGGCCGAAGACACGTTGATATTCGGTTTTACAGCACTTGCGCCTGCCATATAACCCGCCTGAAATTTACGGATAAGCGGGCTGTCCATGCCGCCGATAAAACCAATCTTACCAGTTTTGCTTGTAAGGGCCGCTATTGCCCCAACCAGACAAGAGCCTTCCTCTTCCTTAAACTTGATCCCGGCCAGATTGGCAGGCGGGGGCACAATACTGCCCTTGTCGTCGTACTTCACGTTATAGTCAACACAGACGAATTTTTTTTTGGGATATTGCATGGCCAGTTGATCCAACTTATCCGAAAATAAAAATCCGACACCAATAATCATTCCTACATCAGAAGCCGCTGCCTGCCGCAGGGCATGATCCAGGTCCAGATATCTCTTGTGCTCTATATAAACAGCCTTCACGCCCAGTTCGGCTACCGCTTTTTCCAGACCCCTGTATGCGGAATAGTTAAACCCACTGTCCCCTCTGCCGGCAATATCAAAAACAAGCGCGACCTTCAAGGGCGCCGGATCTTGCGCAAGGGAAACCTGTGCCGTGACAAGAGAAGTCATTAGA
>CAYYMU010000267.1:0-2595 GCA_964472445.1 uncultured Desulfobacteraceae bacterium | reverse complement strand
TAACACCTTTTATCAATTTATCTCATCTGAATCTTTTTCACTGTTGTAATTGGCATAAAGCTTTTTCGTGCCTCCGGCGATAAGCAAAACACCTAAAAAATAAAAACAAAAGCGTATAAAGAACATGATAGAAGAAAAATGTTCTATTTTTTCTATTTCAGGCATAACTTGGGGTATTCTGTAAAAAACCCCTATTCCAGCCAAAACAAGGGCAATGCCCCATATTATTTGAACAATTTTTTTATTTTTTGACATGAGTTTACAATTAAGTATAATTTTGAGTGGCAGAAAATTGTTTCACCACGAAGAAAAAAGTGTCTCACGCAAAGACGCCCCTTAGCTGTGAGCTGTATATTAGTGCCTAAAATGCCTAAAGTATATTAAAGTGCCTAAAGTTAAGGAGTCGCTTTGCTCCAGCCTCCTAATCCCTTAATCCTCTGATCTTAACACCTGATACCTGAGCCCTGACACCCGATACCTAACACCCGACCCCCAAAATGTCAAACTACTAATCCCGCTCTGTTTTCAAAGGACTTTTTTTCCTTGAGTCTTATGGTTACAGGCACACCGATATGCTCCTGGAGCTTGTTTCCAACCGTCTTCATTAATCTTTCAAGTACTTTGATTTCATCGGAAAAAAGACGATCATCAACAGACAGCGAGACTTCAAGATAATTTCTTGCCCCATTACGCTTCTTTAAAAAACAACAATTGGCCGGGACAAAACCCAAAGCCTGTTCTATCTGAAACAGGACTAATTCCTGATTAACTTTTACACCACTGATGTTCAGCATATTATCAATACGATCATTAAACCATTCAATCCTTACAAATGGACTGCGGCATTTACATGTGCCTTTAATAAAACGTGCGCGGTCACCTGTTTTAAATCGTATCAGTGGAAAAGCCCGAGTTGTCAAAGTTGTGAGTATCAACTCGCCTGTTTCGCCTTCCGGAAGGGGCTGTCCTGTTTCCGGATCAACGATTTCCGGCAAAAAATGATTTTCATTCACATGCAGGCCCTCATGCTCCCGGCATTCAAATGCTATGGCAGGGCCTGGCACTTCGCTGAGCCCATAATGAAGCCAAGTGGTCAAATGAAAGTTCTGCTGCAAAAGATTTCTGAATTCAGAGTCAACAGGTTCTCCGGTTAGAATAAGTGTCTTAAGATTAAGGTCCTTTGGATCCAGGTTTTCTTTAAGCAGAATATAGTCTGCAAGTTGGGATATGGAAGATGGAGTAGTAATTAAAACAGAGGTTTTATAATCCTTTAATACCATTAACTGTTTTTCAAGAGACAGCGAAGTATTGGGAATAACGCTAGCGCCTATGGTTTCAGCGCCATCCTTGTAATCTCTTCCCCAGTTTGCAAGGCCTGGATCAAGATTGATCTGCAGAATATCACTGACAGAAACATTTGAAGCTGCCAGAGCAGTTGATACCATCTCACGCCACAACTGAAGGTCCTGCCTCGTATATCCGCTGACTGTTGGATTGACAGTTGTTCCGGGCGCAGTATGAATCCTCACTATGTCCTTTAAAGGCACAGCAAACAAACCATAGGGATAATTATTCCCAAGATGTTTACGCTCCATGAATGGAAAAGTTGCAAGGTCCTCAATGCTTTCAACCCGGAACCGCTCAATGCCACCTGATATTCCATCAATGTTTTGACGATTCTGATGAAACAGTACATTTTTGTATGCTCGGTTCAAGGTACTCTGTAGACGTTCCAGTTGGAACTGAGCTTTTTCTTCAGAATTAATTTCATGCATTTCATGCCCTCCCATCATAAAACTCGCCATAATCCCTGCCCAGATATGCTCTTTTAACCTCAACATCTTCCAGTAAATCTGATGATGTTCCCTGTAATACTATACTGCCGGTTTCAAGAACATATCCACGATCTGCAATCTTAAGAGCGGACCGGGCATTCTGTTCAACAAGAAGTATTGTAAGCCCTTTATTCTTCAGAATAGTAAGGGTTTCAAATATCTTTTCTACTAAAAGAGGAGCAAGTCCCATTGAAGGCTCATCAAGAAGAAGAAGTCTGGGACGCGCCATAAGCGCCCGTCCTATTGCAAGCATCTGCTGTTCACCACCTGAAAGAGTACCTGCCTGCTGATCCGACCTGTCTCTTAGGATCGGGAAAAGGTTCATCACCATTTCCAGATCCTCTTTAACATAATTGTGATGCTTCTTTCTATACATTGTATATGCGCCAAGCTTCAAATTATCCAGAGTACTTAGAGATGAAAAAACAAGACGTCCTTCAGGCACCATGCTTATGCCTTTTTTTACAATCGCAGGGGGCTCAAATCCTCGCAAAGAAGAATTATCAAAACTTATCTCTCCTTCCCAGCCTGGCAAAAGACCGCATATAGCCTGCAAAAAAGTGCTTTTGCCTGATCCATTTGCACCGATAAGTGATATAAGCTCTCCTTTTCTAACAGAAACACTTACACCCTTTATGGCCATAATTTTATTGTAATAACATTTTAGATTTTTAATGAGAAGCATGGTATAATAGTTTTAATTATAATTTTGAATGTTGAATATTGAATATTGAATATTTGTCTCACGCAAAGACGCAAA
>CAYYMU010000266.1:0-2595 GCA_964472445.1 uncultured Desulfobacteraceae bacterium | reverse complement strand
CTATTCCTTCGAATATAGCAGAAGGATATGGAAGAAAGACAACCAGGGATTACATAAGGATGCTTTACATAAAAAAAGATATAGCAGAAAGCGAAAGAACATCAAAAGCACTGATAAAGTTTTTAGAAAACAAACCCTTGAATCCTTGACCCCTTGGACCCTCTTCTCCAACTAAATTGGAGAAGAACCTAATATAACAAGACAGCCAACAAAATAAGACACCTAAGGGACATCCATAAATAAGTAAGTAACTTGACATATAATTATATTATTAATAATAAATTCAAATGCCGAGATTAGCCCGACTTGACGCGCCCGAATAGTACGTCATGATAACGCTGAGTTGGAGGCTGGAGAAAAATAATAAAATTGGCTGACTTCAGGAGGAAGAGATCAACATGCGTTTGAATATAACGACTAAGATACTTATTGTTCTGTCCTCTCTCTCTCTGATTGCCCTATTCCTCTTCGGCGCCTTTTCTTTCAGGGAGATGGACTCGCTCGGAAAATTTGCCCTTCAAAGCAACCTTAACCTGGGTTTAGATGCGGTTCAGGATAGCGAACGAGCCCTCATTGCTCAAGCAGAGCAGAATCTTCTGAAAACTGCCCGGGACCAGGCTGCTATTAGCAACGCACTGCTTGAGAAGGCTCGGAGCCAAATTGGGATAATAGCTCAATTTGCTACTTCAATATGGCAAAATCCGACGGGTAGGCAGGCACCCCGTTCCTATTCAGTGCTGGAAAAACCTGCTGATAAAATGGCCGCCTCCTTCTATTTCCTCGTTGCTGGTTTGCAGCCCGGCCCCAGCAAAGAAGAGGTAGCTTTTTCCAGCCGGATTGATGAGGTATTCATCCCTATTTTGAACCACGACCCTAATCTTGACTCTGTTTATCTCGGCACGGAGACCGGCCTCTTCCGGGGGTATCCATGGGTGGCTGAGTTTCCAGCATCTTACGACCATAGGCAGCGGAGTTGGTACATAGCGGCGGCCTGCAGTGGAACCACTGTCTGGACCGCGCCATACATCAGCGCCGCCAATAACAACCTGATTGTTACGGTCGCCACACCGTTCTTTACGGCAGACAACGAACTAATCGGCGTTGTTGAAGCCGATGTCACCCTTAAAGCGCTCAGTGAACAGATACTCAACACGCAAATCGGAGAGAAGGGCTACGCATTCCTGATTGATAACCATGGTAATGTTATCTGCCGACCCGGCCTACAAGCTAACACGTGCGACTGGGGTAAAAAACAACAATTTCAGAATTTGCTCACTGGCAGTGACGCTAATCTACAGGAAATTGCCAAAGCTATGATTGCCGGTAAAAGCGATATTAGACGCAGCGTCAGCGATCTTGGAGGTATTGCTGGTGGTGAAAAATACATCGCTTACGCACCCATAGTCAGTACTAACTGGAGCCTGGGCGTAGTTAAGCCGGTCACTGAAATAACCGCGCCCGCTACGGCAACCATGGACAAAATTGATAAGGCCGCGGCCGCCAGTAGCGAACAGATTGACCGGCGCATCACCCATGCGTTACTTATAATGGCCTTTATTTTCATCGCTATGATACTTATCGTTGCGCTTGCATCGCGGGCGCTCTCGAAACGCATCACCCGCCCGCTGTTGACCCTGGCGCAGGGTGCTAAAGTTATCGGTAGCGGTGATCTCGACCACAGGATCGAACTGGCGACGGGCGATGAGACTCAGTACCTGGCTGAAACCTTTAACCGCATGACTGCCGATTTGAAAGAGTATGTTGCTAACCTGGCAAAAACCACCGCCGCCAAGGAACGGATTGAGAGTGAACTCAATATCGCCCGGGAAATTCAGGCCTCGATGCTGCCCCGAGTCTTCCCTCCATTTCCGGACAGAACTGAGTTTGCCATTTACGCGACCATGGATACTGCCAAAGAGGTTGGCGGTGATTTCTACGACTTCTTCTTCGAAACGCCGAACCGGCTGTGTTTCACCATCGGTGACGTTTCCGGCAAAGGGGTGCCGGCCGCCCTCTTCATGGCGATTGTCAGAGCCCTGCTACGGAATGAGGCAATGAGGGGGCTGCACGCCGACGAGATTCTAACCCGGGTTAATAATGCCATCGCTCCAGATAACGAAAACTGCATGTTCGCATCGGTCTTCTTCGCTATCCTCAATGTAAAAACCGGAGAACTGGAATATGCCAATGGCGGGCATAACCCGCCTTTGCGATGCGAACCGGGTGGCGTCTACAGCTATCTGAAAGTACCCACCGGGATCGTAATTGGAGCAATGGAGGGGGTTCCCTTTACCAGGAACACGATGACTCTGCAGCCGAACGATACTCTCTTTTTCTATACCGATGGAGTGACCGAGGCGATGAATTCGGAACAGAAACTCTTTTCGGAAGAACGGCTGGCGCAGGTCCTGAACCAGGGGACCGACCGGCAACCGAAAGCAGTAATCACAGGCGTCAGTGCGGCGGTTACTGAATTCGTTCAGGATGAGCCTCAATCGGATGACATTACGATGCTGGTCTTACATTATCGGGGCAATAGTGACACCTGCGGGACGTCCATAAATAAGTAAATAACTTGACATGTCATTACATTAT
>CAYYMU010000265.1:0-2595 GCA_964472445.1 uncultured Desulfobacteraceae bacterium | reverse complement strand
GTCTAGCTCAGGCGAGGCGGGCGGGTCGCTCCGTCAGTTTATAAAATGGCAGAATACCTTATTCAAAATTCGATGTTGGACGTTCGATGTTCGATGTTCATAGCCTTTTAATATGATTGACAAGTTATTTTCGGTTTCAGTGTCGCGAAGTGGCATAATCTAGCTTTTTACGAATTCGTCAATATTTACTCAAGCTGGTAATTAGGAGCTTCTTTTGTAATGATCACATCATGGACATGACTTTCGCGCATGCCCGCAGCGCTTATCTTTATAAATTTTGCCTTTTTCCTGAGTTCTTTCAGTGTGCGGCAGCCAACATATCCCATGCCGGCCTTTAACCCTCCGACAAGCTGAAAAATATTAGCAGAAAGGGAACCCTTATACGGTACGCGTCCGACAATTCCTTCAGGCACCAGTTTGTCATCTTTGGTGTCATCATCATGGTAATACCTGTCTTTACTTCCCGTTTTCATTGCTTCGATTGAACCCATGCCCCTGTATACCTTGTAGCTGCGTCCCTGAAAAAGTATTAATTCTCCGGGGCTTTCTTCGGTTCCGGCAAAAAGTCCACCTATCATTACAGTATGCGCTCCAGCTCCCATGGCCTTTGTAATATCGCCTGAAAACTTGATGCCTCCGTCAGCAATCAGAGGAATACCGGTTTTGTCAGATATTGATCTGCAATTCATTATTGCAGTTAACTGGGGTATGCCTATTCCGGCAATGATACGGGTCGTACATATTGAACCAGGTCCTATTCCGATCTTCACCGCGTCAACACCTGCTTTGACAAGATTTTCGGCACCCTTTGCAGTGCTGACATTGCCGGCAATCAACTCTATGTTTTTAAAATTGTTTTTTAAAGTTTTAACAGCATTAATAACATTTTTTGTGTCTCCGTGAGATGTATCTATTACTATAACATCAGCCCCTGCTTTAAGAAGAGCTTCCGCACGTTCTTCCATATCAGGTCCCACCCCGACCGCTGCTCCAACACGCAGCCTGCCCATACTGTCTTTACATGAATTTGGATATTTTTTGATTTTTTCTATGTCTTTTATAGTTATCATTCCCTTAAGACGCCCGCTTTTATTAACCACAAGAAGCTTTTCAATCCTGTGCTTATGAAGCAGCTTCTTGGATTCTTCCAGGGTAATTCCCTCTGAAACCGTTACAAGATTTTCCTTTGTCATAACTTCAGATACTTTTTTGTTCAGATTTGTTTCAAACCTGAGATCCCGATTGGTCAGTATGCCAACGAGTTTATCACCTACTACAACAGGAATTCCAGAAATGCGATATCTCTTCATAAGCTTAAGCACTTCATGTATTAATTTGTCAGGATGAATTGTAATTGGATCAATAATCATACCGCTTTCAGATTTTTTGACCTTGTCGACCTCCAAACCCTGACGTTCAATACTCATGTTGCGATGTATAAAACCTATCCCCCCTTCACGGGCCATGCTGATGGCTGTATATGCCTCTGTCACAGTATCCATTGCAGCGCTTACAATAGGGATATTAAGAGAAATGTTTTTGGTTAACATCGTTTTGGTGTTTACATCTCTCGGCAGCACATCAGAATAATTTGGAACTATTAGAACATCATCAAAAGAAAAAGCTTCTTCAATCGGCATTTTTATCATAAGGGTCCTCCAAAAAAATTATAAAGGCAAAAATAACAAACGGGTTTGTGTTTATCAATCTTTCTTTTACCTTGATTCATCATCAAAAAAAGTAAAAAACCTCGTCGATCCTGAGAAATCAGGGTGATAGATTAGGTGTAAGTATTATGGCACAAGGCATTCTTCCTTTCAAGCATGAAGCTGAAAAAAACACAACAGGGATGACAGCTCTGTGATAAGATTAATAAAGAATTGGCGGCATTTTCAGGTTTTCAAGATTCTAAAAGTACGGTGACCCTGGATATGGACGCCACGCTTGTAGTTACGTAATAAGATTGACGCATTATTCAGTTATAAAGGAAGTAAAATCGTTAAAAATATCCATATGTTTTTTAGGCGGTGGATTTTGGTATTCAATTTTTAATTGACAGTATCGTTATAATTTGGTTAGCATTTTTTTTATGAATTTTAATAAGGAGTGAAAAATGAAGCATAAGATATTACTTGTTGATGATGAGGAAATAATGCTTAAGTACCTATCAAAATTCTTGATAAAAAAGAATTTTGATATCACTACGGCAATAAGCGGCAATGAAGCCCTGGAAATAATTAAGAAACAGGATTTTATTGTAGTGTTGCTGGATGTGTTAATGCCGGGTATGGATGGTATAGAAACCCTTAAGGAAATAAAGAAAATCAAACCCATTACAGAAGTAATAATGCTAACCGGACATGCCTCGCTTCAGGTTGCTATGCAAGGTATGAAATTGGGGGCCTTTGACTATCTCATGAAACCTTTTGATCAGTATAAGCTCCTTGAAAAATTGCAAATGGCATGTGAGAAAAGAATGTTTAATGAAAAAGGAATAGATGGCGTTGATATACCCGAGATGACGCCGGGCAAATAAACATAATAGGATCATCTCCCGATTAGTTGTAGTCAATTCTTGCTCGCCTCTGGCGAGAA
>CAYYMU010000264.1:0-2610 GCA_964472445.1 uncultured Desulfobacteraceae bacterium | reverse complement strand
GCACAGTGGCGCAAAGCAAAATAAAAACATATAGAGATTTGCAGGTCTGGCAAAATTGATGCCCTCGTAAAAAGGCACGAATTTAACGATAGATGGCGTCGTAAAAAGTTTTATATACAAGGCGTAGTTATTTTTCAGGATCGAAGGCATACATATAGTATGTTGAGAGTCTGAAAAATCACTGCAACGTAGTAGATGGGATTTTTTACGACGCCATCAACAGGAGTAATGAACTCGTGGATACACGGATATTAAGTGAGTATTTTAAAAAATGTTTTGTTGCTGTAGACGGCCTGTGGTTTATGATGCTGGAAAAGGAAGATTCTTTTGATAAGGCATTGGAGATTGATAGCAGGGTATGGGAAATACTGCCCAAGATACAGGCCAGAAAAGTAAAGGAATTGTTAAACCTTGAAACCGGAAATGTGGATGGCCTTGTAAATGCCTTTAAATTCAAACTGGATGCCGAAGATTTTGTAAGCGAGATAATAAAGAAAGATTCGAAGATTAATATTATTATCAGGGAATGTCCGTGGCTTGCTTTGTTAAAACAATCGAATCGAGAACATCTTGCAGAAAAAGTCAGCAATGCAATATGTTCAGTAGAGTATCCTGTTTTTGCCAGAGAATTTATAAAGGATATTGATTTTAAGATAGTATCGAGTCGTTGTTCCGGGGACAAAGTCTGCTCATTTATGCTGGAACAGAAGGTTTGAGCTTGATAATTTCAGTTGTTTTTACTGTTGGTTTTTTTTATTTTACCCTGAAAAACCCGGTACTTTGGGCCAGGTCAGAGTTGTTCGGTTCTGCCTGAAAAAATGTCACGATACTTTAAAATGAGCTGAAGTTAAGGAATTCTGTCAATTATATAAAATAAGTGGAGCGACCCGCCCGCCTCGCCTGAGCGAAACGACAAAAGGACGAAGATCGTTGAGTATGGCTCGCGATGGCGGGCAGGAGCGACTCCATAACTTTAGGCACTTTTAACTTGTACCGCTTTAAGTAAAACAGCCCCTTTCAGGGGCAAACCAAAGCTTGGTCCTCTGTGCCAGGATTCTTTACTGAGCGGAAAAGCCGGGTGTCTGTATGCGGTATAAATTCGGCTGCGGAAAGCCTGTTCATGAATTCCTGGTTAACATTTAATTCAAGGTATGTAATACGATTCCTGATTGCATCAATTTCATCAATACAGTCACAGCAGTTTAAAACCATTGTGGCCCCGCCTAATGAACTGTTCCCAAGAGTTTTGTAGCTTTCAGCAGGAATATCAGGCAGCATTCCAATGGATACTGCAGAGCCGGGATTTATAAACGATCCAAAGGTTCCTGCGATATAAAATATTTTAATATCCTGCGGCGCCATTCCAACGGAGGCTGTAATTGTTTCTAATATGGTATACATGGCTGCCTTGGCTTTAATCAGGCTGTCAATATCAGCCTGGCTGATTGTAAGGTCTTTGCCTGTGGCTGATTTTTCTGCTGGAACTACAATCAGACGGGCATTTCCAGATTTTTTCAGGAACCTACTGCCACAGGTTTCTAAAACCAGCTTTCCGCGGATATCAATAAGGCCTGAAAGAAAAAGCTGGGCAACAAGATCAATAAGCCCGGAACCACATATGCCTTTTGGAGGCATATTGCCTATGGCGTGAATCTGGAATTTGCGTGTTACTGGATCAATGGCAACCCTGTCAATTGCTCCTGGTCCGGCCATCATGCCCATACGGGTAACTCCGCTTTCCAGGGCAGGGCCTGCGGCGCCAGCACATGCGATCAGCCAGTTTGAATTTCCAAAAACCACTTCGGCATTGGTTCCAACATCAATAAGAATGGCGGTTTCTTCGGACTGGTTCATGCCGGAAAAAAGAATTCCGGAAATCAGGTCTCCTCCAAAATAACTGCCGATATTTGGAAATATCATTACCTGTGCAGCAGGATTGACTTTAATTCCCATTGCTTTGGCTTTTATGAGTCCGGGAGAATTTATAACAGGTATGTAGGGTTCACGAATGAGCCAGTGAGTATCAAGTCCCATTAAAAAATGCGTCATTGCTGTATTGCCTGCAATACTAATCAGATAAACATGCTCTGGTTTAAGGTTGCAGGTTTTGCACAAATCTTCAATGTTCCGGTTAATGCTGCCGACAATCAGGTGGTTGAGTTTTTCCAGGCCCTTATCTGTATCTGCAAAATGAACTCTGGTCAAAATATCTTGGCCAATTGAAATCTGAGGGTTATCAAATGAGGACTCTGCGAGTATTTTACCTGATAAAAGATTAATGAGCCGCAGAACAATCCGGGTTGTGCCAAGATCAGCAGCCATGCCTGCGGGCGGGGTGGTCTCGCGTGGATCACATATTCCGGCAAGAATCCATTGGCCGTGGTTTTTGAATACAACGCAGCGTGCTGTAAAATCCCACTTTCTAAGAAAATTCGGCAGATGCCTTAAAATTTCAAGATCGATTTTAATAAAATCTGTTTTAAGCTCTTTTTTTAATGCCCTGGCCAGACGGTCGGCATCTGAGGTGTTGTCCTGTAAGCTCGGCAAAGCAAGTGAAACTGTTTTTACCCAGCCCTTATATTTATCGTTTTTCATTGGTCATCCGGAATT
>CAYYMU010000263.1:0-2628 GCA_964472445.1 uncultured Desulfobacteraceae bacterium | reverse complement strand
GCTAACGATTTTTAATACATTCAAACAGTTTTCTAATTTTAATTTAATCATAACTAAAGACCGACTGTTTAAAGTTATTCTGCCTTCAAGTTCTGAAAAGGAGCATAATGCACCTTTTTACGATGCCATCTTTATTGACAGCAGGTATTATATTTTTTATTAGTGTTTTTATTTAACTTTTGCCATGAGGTGTTTTTAAATGCCAAAAAATCAGATCAATTATAATATAAACAAGCCGGATATGGTTAGAACAGATATTTTAACGACAATGGAATATAAATATAAAAACGAAAGAGACATTGATATTGTGATAAAACAGCCGGAGTTTACGTCGGTATGCCCCATGACCGGCCTGCCGGATTTTGGATGCATAACAATTAAATATACACCAGATATCAAGATTATTGAATTAAAGTCGCTGAAGTTTTATATGTTACAGTTCAGGAATGTCGGTATTTTTTATGAACATCTGATAAACCATATTTTAGACGATTTGGTCGGGAGGCTTAATCCAAAAAAGATGGAAGTTGTAGGAGAATTTACCGCGCGAGGCGGTATTACCACTACCGTCACCACAGTATACGAGAGGGAAAATGAAAATTTATAATTTTACTGCATATATTCGAATTCTTTTTATTGCCATGTTTTTTTTCAGTTCAGCTTTCGTGATTACAGGCTGTTCCACATTTTCAAACATTACAAAGGGTACAAAAAAATTAGTCCGTGACCTGAAGAGTCCGGATGATGTTAAAAAGAAGATTGCTGTTTTTCTTTTTGCAAACAATACTTTTTTTATTAATCAGAATCTGGAAGAATTATTTAATAAAAGCCTTGGTGAATCGATTAACAGGGCATATCCCGAAATTCTGCTGATAATGCCCGGAGATACTGGATGTCCTGATTTTTTAAACAGGCCGTTATCGAAGCAGACAGGCAGTTTTGACAATCTTGCTTTGGCGAGAGCAGGCCAGAGGCTTGGCATTAATGCAATTATAACAGGAGAGTTTATAGATATAAAGGCTTACAAGGAGAAACATGGATTCTTCTGGTTTAAAGATGATCAGAGTTTTCTGGAGATTTTTGCAGGTTATGAAGTTTACGATACTGAGACTGGCGCAAAATTTCTTGATGAAGACTTTTCTTATAAAACAGAAATTGATGAACCGACATTTAAGTCAATAAAAGCAAAAAATGTAAAAGATATTGCTGCTGTTAAGAATGCCCTGCGTCATATAGCAGAAGAAATAGGTGAGAAAATCTGTGATACTGTGAGTGTTTTGCCATGGAAAGGTTATGTTGCTTCAATTACCGGCGATAAAATTGTAATTTCTGCTGGAAAAAAAGCAGGACTTTTTAGCGGCGATATACTCGAAGTCTATGACAGTGGAAAAATAATTCAAGGAAAAGATGGTCAGAAATTTTTGCTGCCCGGGCTTAAAACCGGCGAGATAAAGCTGACAAATATCTATCCTGACAAGGCTGAAGCAGTTCTAATTAAAGGAGATAAAATAAAACCCGGCGATTCGCTTAGGATAAAATAATAACTTAAAAATTTATTCTGTACAATGTAATCGGTTTGTCAATGCCCTTGACTTTTGCAGGCGTCAAGGGCGTGGCATCAATCTGTCCTGCGATTTTCTGCTCAGATATATTCTGAAATGTATTTTCAGATATAATGATTTCACCTTCCCCTGCAATGTTTTGCAGCCTTGAAGCAATATTAACGGCCATTCCTATTGAGGTAAATTCTTTTTTTCTTAATGATCCCAGCACGCCTGAAAAGACTTTCCCTGTTGCTATTCCAATTCCTATTTTGAGCCTCAGGCTGTCTTTTTGATTAAGTTTTTTGTCAATCTCCATTGCTTTTTTTTGCATGGCAATGGCTGATTCAACAGCCCTGGCCGCATCATTACTGTTAGTTACAGGGGCTCCAAACACCACCATAATGCTGTCGCCTATATGTTTATCAACCATCCCGTGAAATTGATATGTTATTTCTTCCATTGGTGTAAAATAATAATTATTAAGGAAAGACGCGATTTCTTCAGCAGAAACTTTTTGTGACATTCGTGTAAACCCCCGGATGTCTGCAAACAGAATCGACACCTCCTGAAAGGTTGGTTTTAAATCTCCGGATGAATTTTTAAGCTCTTTGTAAACCTCTTCGGAAATAAATTGTTTCAGGTGTTTTCTAACTGAGATATCACGGATTTTGGCTCTTAATTCAATATTGTCAAAAGGTTTTGTCAAAAATCCATCAATTCCCTCATTAGTTGCTTCGATTGCTGATTCCATTGTAGCATAACCAGTCAGAATAATACGGGTTATTTCAGGGTTTATTGAACCTATGCTGCTAAGAGTTTCAAGCCCGTTCAGACCAGGCATTTTATAGTCAGATATTACTGTTGCAACATCAAAAACATTTTCTCTGACAAACTTTATGCCGCGCTCACCATTATCTGCTGTATAAATATTGTAGGGCTCTTTTTTAAGAGCACGTGCTACCGAGCGTCTCACACCTTCTTCATCATCAATAAAAAGTAATCCATTCATACTGCTCTCCCCGGCTGCAAAGTGAGACCTTTGCAAAACACCCCCTTTTGCCCAATTTCTGCGTCAGGCTCAAAT
>CAYYMU010000262.1:0-2655 GCA_964472445.1 uncultured Desulfobacteraceae bacterium | reverse complement strand
GATTCAACCCAGACCCGGCCACCCA
This sequence comes from uncultured Desulfobacteraceae bacterium, assembly GCA_964472445.1. GTDB lineage: Bacteria > Desulfobacterota > Desulfobacteria > Desulfobacterales > ETH-SRB1 > CAYYMU01. Next base: position 2,630 of record CAYYMU010000262.1, on the reverse strand, counting down.
TGATATGTGCCGCTTTTTTAACAGAAGCCAGGCCAATGCCGGTTCCCGGATAATCTTCCTGGCTATGAAGTCTCTGAAATATATTAAATATTTTTTCATGATATTCCGGTGCAATACCGATTCCGTTATCTGCAACAGATACCACAACGTCTTGATTCTTCATTTCAAAGCTCACATTAATGACTGGAGGCAGATTCGGTTGATGGTATTTCAGGGCGTTTTCCAGAAGGTTAATAAAAATGTGGGTTGTCAGTGTTACATCACCTTGAATATCCGGAATCTGTTCGGGAAGATTGATCCGGCCGTCTGTCTTTTGTATTTCGTCTGAAAGTGTTTTTATGGCTGTTTTAAAAACATCATCAAGCGACACGTTTTCGGATGTTATAGCTTTTCTCCCCAAACGGGAAAACTTAAGCAGGTCATCAATCAAATCCCCCATTTGCCTGCCCGCCTTGACGATATTATCGAAATAGTGCTGGCCTTCTTCATTGAGAAACGATTTATGTCTGCGATTGATTATTTCTGCAAAACCGCTGATGGAACGCAACGGAGCTCTCAAGTCGTGAGACACCGAGTACACAAAATCTTCAAGCTCTTTGTTGGTTTCTTCAAGCTGGACAGTGCGCTGGTGAACACGTAATTCAAGATCACGGTTAAGTTCGCGGATTTTTTGATTCGCAGCATGTCTTTCTGCAAGAAATCTTGAGACCAATAGCCCTGAAACAAGGCATACCAATAAAAATAAATTCCTTACGAACAAATCCCTTGGCGAAATATTCGACGTAATCGCTGTCAGCAGTGAATCGGTGCTTTGAGAAAAAGCATAGTGGACCACAACACTGTCTATGATCCATAAAAAAATCCCAAGTAATAAAAACGCGCTCACCACGAAAGTCGTGCTCTTTTGCCCCGGCTTGTGCGGCATCATGAAAAATTTCCGAAATGGTCCAATATTTAACAGAACATGAGCAATGAGCATGAGAATATAAGCCGTTACCAGATGTTTGATAACTACAAAATGGATCCATGAATACGACACATGATTCCATATAATATCTGGATTCCACGGAGGCGGATTGAACGATACCAGCCATCGAAAAATGGTGTAAAAGCCTGCTTCACTAAAAATACGGAAAATCAATTCCACAACATACATACTGTGATACCATTTTACTGCCGGCCCCTTGTTTTTACGATAGTCTGCCCAAATTCCATGCCACAAAATCCACAGGGTAAAAACCGGAACAGCATAAAAGACACCGTATCCATCCGTTCGCCACAGCCACCACATGGATTGGCATCCACCTGCGAGAGCCGACAACAAGCCAAACTTCCAGCCCCACGCAAGACTAATGAGAAGTGGAAACAACAGCCCCAAAAGGATGCTGGCTTTGAATTCGACAAATTGAGCGAAGTTTATGGCATGGAAATTGAGAATAAATGCGCTTAGTCCAAACAGGATTGAAACCATCACCTTGGTTGTAATCCTATAATTTCCAGGCACCATTTAAGCCCCCTTATTACTCTTCAACCGATTTGAATTAGCGTTCGTTGCAATTTCGAAAGGTTGCACTTACTTGCACCATCTGTAACATCAGCTACTTTCAAAAATTCTCGCTGTATCCTTAAGTTTTATGGCCTTCCGTTAATTCAACGTGGGATCAGGCTCATGGAATGCGTTCAGCTTCGGGTCAGGAATCATCTATTTTAGACAGAAGCACATAATTATGCGTAATGAAAAAGGAATGAAAAAGCTGTCTATTATGCTTCCTGAGCAATTAAAATTTTTTATCAAATCGATTGGAACAAATCAAGATAATACTCGAACATAAAAGGAGACCTGCAGAATGCGACATTTTTTCGTCAGGCAAGGAAGGTTTAAGAATAATTTTGAGTTTTTAATTTTTAATGAAGAAAAAACCATTAATATTTTTTGTAACTATTCAGCCACGGATTAACACAGGTGACCGCCACTGCGAACTTTCATTCTTGGGTTCTTCTGGCCGACCTCGGCTACGTCATGCCCCAGATGAATCAACCAACGAGCTACGGCCCCACTTGCGTTGACATCCAACAAGAAATTCATAGCGCTTATCCGACTGCAACTCGATCAAAAACATTCTCTCTGGCCACCATATGATAAGCGTAGAGCAATGCAGCACGGAGATCATCTGGTTGAAGTTGGGGATAGTCTTGTAGAATCTCCTCTTCTGTGGCCCCTTTGGCCAATAGCTCCAATATCATTTCAACAGATATCCTCAGACCGCGAATAAGAGGTTTTCCACAAAGAACATCTTTATTAAAGGTGATACGGTTTAGTAGATCCTGCATAATTATTCTCCAAGAATATAATTTACAAAAAATGGACTTTTATAGATGTATAATCAAATTTTTTAAAAAGCTCAACCTTATCCGGCATTTTTTTATTGAATCTTCCGGGACGTGAATCTTCCGGGACATCCTTGATATGTTGATTACTTACTTTCCAATAAACTTAATTTATTTTTCTTTGCAATCTTTTCACCACTGCTTGCGGATTGGCTTACTGATATGATGTAGCGCACCAGGCGCATCTATTCTTGATCTACGTGGCATATATTTCTTATGTCACACATCATATATTCGCATAG
>CAYYMU010000261.1:0-2668 GCA_964472445.1 uncultured Desulfobacteraceae bacterium | reverse complement strand
GTTTTAATATGTTTTTTTATCACACAGGCGCAATCTAATGAAAGATGCGTAACCGATCAGGCGGGTCGTATAGTCAGTCTGCCGGATAAACCCGAACGCATTGTATCACTTGCGCCTAATATAACTGAGATAATATTTGCTCTTGCCCGGGGACATCTTTTAAAAGGAGTAACTACATTCAGTGACTTTCCGGTTGAAGCCAAAAAGATATACAAGGTTGGTTCTTATGTGAAGCTCGATCTTGAAAGAATTGTATCTTTAAACCCGGATCTTTGCATAGCCGTGAAAGACGGAAACCCTAAAGACGTTGTTGATCGTCTTGAGTCATTAGGGATTCCTGTTTATGCTGTAGACCCTAAAAGCCTGGATGGATTGATGCAGACGATTTTTGAAGTCGGCGAGCTGCTCAACGCAGGTGACAGGGCAGAAACTCTTATCCATAATATGCGGCTGAGGATTCAAAGAATAAAATTTCTGGTTGCAAAAGCCGAATCCACCCCCAGGGTTTTTTGGCAGATTGGGATTTCTCCGATAATTTCTGCAGGATCCAATACATTTATAAATGAGCTTATTACTCTTGCAGGAGGAAAAAATATCGCTTGTGGCACTTCCCGGTATCCGCGTTTCAGCCGTGAACAGGTTTTGTCCCTTGCTCCAGATGTTTTTATAATTACATCCATGGAAAAAGGAGTGGTTTTTGATGAACTAAAAGCAGACTGGGGCCTTTGGCCTGAGATGCCGGCTGTCCGAAATAATCGGATATTTTTGGTAGATTCCAATCTTTTTGACCGCCCCAGTCCCCGCATTTTAGATGGGCTTGAACTTCTTGTCGAATTGATTCACCCGGAACTGTTTAAGGAAAAACATTGAGCATTAGATCTCCATTTATCCTAAGACGTATTATAACAATTTCTTTACTGCTTTTGTTTGTTCTTATTGTAGTAATGCTTGCCGGTGTTTCCATGGGATCGACAAAAATCGGATTAAAAATGCTGCTGCAATCCCTGCTTGGGGAAAAAATGGCAGACACAATGCTTGATACCATTGTGTGGCAGATTCGTTTTCCACGTGTGCTTCTCGCCGGTCTGGTGGGGGCAACTCTTTCTCTTGGCGGGCTTGTTTTTCAGGCTATCCTTCGAAATCCTCTTGCTGAACCATATATTTTAGGGATTTCTGGCGGATCTGCTATCGGAGCTATTATTGGCATACTATCAGGCTTATCCCGTTTTCCAGGCGTTAGTCTTACCGCCTTTGCTGGAAGTCTTGCCACGCTGTTTTTGCTTCTCATAATGTCATCAGGCAAATCCCTTCTTAAAAAAAACACCCTGCTGCTTTCAGGGGTTATGGTGAACGCGTTTTGCTCTGCGATTATCATGTTTCTTGTTTCAATGACTTATGATGCCAGACTGCATAATATTATTTTCTGGCTCATGGGAGACCTTTCCATGTGCGATATTAATCAGGTGGGGATACTTGCCTTAATGCTTTTGCCCTGTTTTATTATACTGTTTTGCTATTCACACTCTATGAATATTATTCTTATGGGAAATGAAATGGCCCAGACCATGGGTATAAATATAAGAAGAGTCACTGCAGTCCTTCTTATAGTAACTTCTTTTATGGTTAGTGCAACTGTATGTTATTGCGGTTTGCTTGGTTTTGTTGGTCTGGTTATTCCTCATTTGCTTAGACTTGTTTTTGGTTCCGATCACCGCATACTTGTCCCTGCAAGTATTTTGGGCGGAGGGTCTTATATGATTATATGTGATTTACTGGCAAGAGTTCTTCCTCAACAGGGTGAGGTTCCTGTTGGCGTAGTTACTGCAATGGTTGGAGCGCCTTTGTTTATTTATCTTCTAAAAAGATCAAAACAATGAAAAAAGCAGTAGAAATAGAAAACTTAAGCTTTTCATACAGTGATAATGATATTTTAAAAAATACCTGTTTATCTGTTTATGAAAGAGAATTTTTTATAATAATCGGTCCCAACGGCTCAGGCAAGACAACCCTGCTGAAAGTGATTGCCGGGATTTTAAAATCACGGAAAGGACGGCTTAAAATTTTTGGCCGTTCTTTTAAAAAATATACCAGAAAGTCTCTTGCAAAAACAATTGCTCTTGTTCCTCAGATGGGGATGGTTGACTTCCCGTTTACTGTAAGCGAACTTGTTTTAATGGGCCGTTTCCCTCATTTAAACATGCTTGGGTTTGAGCAGAAAAAAGATATGGAAATTGCCTCAAAGGCTATGGCTCTGACTGATATTAAACATCTTGAACATAGAACGATGGATCAGCTGAGCGGGGGAGAAAGGCAGAGGGTTTTTATAGCCAGGGCAATATGTCAGGAACCCAGAATTATACTTCTTGATGAACCTACTGCCAGTCTGGACATTGCGCATCAGGTAAAGCTGATGGATTTAATGGAAAAACTGAAAGAAGAGATTGGTTTTACCGTTATAATGGTATCACACGATGTAAATCTTGCGGCTATGTACGCCACAAGATTGCTTTTGCTGAATTCAGGAATGATTGAAGGTGTTGGAAAACCACGAGATATACTTAACTGCGAGATGCTTGAGAAGATATATAAATGCAAGTTGCTGGTTGATAAAAATCCTTTTGGAGATTTGCCAAGGATAACTCCTTTGCCTGTAAAGTTTATCTGAATC
>CAYYMU010000260.1:0-2670 GCA_964472445.1 uncultured Desulfobacteraceae bacterium | reverse complement strand
GCAAGAAATGCAACATCCTTATCTATAGATGACAAAGACACACTTATGGTTGATAAATAGGCGCTAAAATGGGCCGGCAGTAAACTTTGAGATTTTACTATTGATTTGACGCTACTCATATTTTATTTTTATTACAATGAAGACCCTATTGTCAACAGACTATAAGTAATTGATAGAAATAACAGAATGACGTGCCAAGGGCATGAAATCTTCTACTTTTTTCTTGCAATCACCTCAAGTAAAGGCCCCCAGAGAACTCTTCCGCCGGAAACCAAATCTGTTAATTTCCCCGCTGCTTCAAGTACTCTCGCAACAAAACTGAAAACAGGAGAGAACTTAATTAGACTTTCCCCGGAAAGACCCGCATTATAAACCTCAACATCTACAAAATCCTGATCAGACAACAGCCTTCTTACAAATCTTGGCGTAAAGCAATGACTTTCCCACCAATCACACCTGAAATGAAGACATCAGCAACAAAAAGGTTTTTCAACGGTCTCGCTCGTTTTAGTTGACTATAGGCGTTGACCATGGTAATTACTAAAACTAAAAAACTGGAGGAACAATGCTGGAACAGATAACAATTTCAAAATTTAAGGCAACTTGCCTTCGACTTTTGGATAACGTAAAAAAAACAGGCCAACCTCTTCTGGTAACTCGCCGTGGAGAACCGATTGTTATTATAACCCCGCCGCCCCCGCCTCAAAAGCCAGAGTCATGGTTAGGGTCTATGAAAGACACGGTTAGAATTGCCGGGGATGTTATTTCACCTGCCTCGGACGAAAAGGACTGGGAGGTATTACAAGATTGAAATTATTACTCGACACACATGTAATTCTATGGAGCGCTGCTGAGCCTGAGAAATTACCCTCTAAGATTGCTGAAGAATTGGAAAAAGAATTAAATGAACTCTGGTTTTCCCCTATCAGTATTTGGGAAATTTTATTGCTTGCTGAAAAGGGGCGAGTGGTTATAAAAGCTGATCATGAAAAAAGTATACGAAAGATGTTTAAAAAACTCCCCTTTAGAGAAGCGGTAATAAATCAGGAAGTGGCAATCCAAAGCCGTAAAATTAATCTTCCTCATCAGGATCCTGCCGATAGATTCCTGGCAGCAACAGCCATTGTATACGATCTTACTTTAGTTACCGCAGACAGACGGTTAATTGATGCCAAGGGTTTTTCAGTTCTCCCGGTTCAAATCTGCTCTTGACTCTGTATTTCTCTTGCAATCACCTTTAGTGAAGGCCCCCAAAGAACTCTTCCACCGGAAATTAAATCTGTTAATTTTTCCGCTGCTTCAATTGGTTGATCTCAGAGCAAAACGCATAAAGTCATAATGCCCCGCTTTTACGTTCATTGTTTCAGATTTGTGCCCGCTCTGCATGAACGTCCTGCTGTCCTCAGTACGCAACCGGTTCCAATGTCTAATAAACTGCCAATGTATCTCCCTTTTTCTATCAAGTCTAAAATCCTGCCAAATAACCTGTTTCTTTTCCCACACATCTAGTTAGCAGAATACCTCTCAAAGTAATCATTCCGATAATGGGTCAGGATTTTATCGTAGGAACCATGGTTTTTCTTATAGATGAGATCACACCACGAACACCGATTATAGGTTTTCGAAGAAATCTTAAAATATAAATCCCCAGGGGATTTGCAATAAGGACAATTTTTTATTTTAAGTTGTTCTCTCATTGGATTCCTTTGCAAAAAACCACTCATATACAAAGCCTGATGCATAAGCCACTTCGCATAAAAACCAAATGGGTTTTCCTGTTATCAGAACTTTTAGTAGATGGATCGGAAATCGCAAAAGGCGCAATAGAAAAGACCTGTGTGCTTTGAATGAGCCATGCTTTGACGGCGTTTCAATTACCCATTGCGGAAAGTTACGATTAGCATAAGCAGCATGACGACCATTACGGAAGAACTGGCGCAACAGTTTGTCTAAATTATCCGGCGGCAAATGATGATAAATAACTCCGGGAACAACTACAACCCGTTTGCCCAATTTACGAAACTCTTCACGTAAGTAAGGGTCCAGTCCACGGGGAATCAGCTCATTCTCCCCGCCCACTTTCTTAAATTCCTCAGAACGCATAATCAGGCAGGGATGCTCCGCAAGATCCGAGTCGGTAATCTCTTGAACAGGCTTCCAGGAACGCCGTGGGATCTGCTTCATTACCCTTTTTACAAACGGGCTTGCATCTTCCGGGATGACATTGTTTCCACCAGCCATCCCTGTTTCAGGGTGTTTCTCCATGACCGCCACCAATTTACTAAAGGTCTCCGGATCAGGCAGGGATGTGTCATCATCCAGGGTTAGAAGGTATTTACCTTTAGCCAAAGCAGCGCCAATATTAATAGCGCGTCCCTGCCTGGGATCGCCCCGTACAATGACAACCTCAAACTGTGTAAAATTCTGGCGACTTATTTGGCCAAGCAATTTTGGAAAGTAACCACCACGATAGGCATCAAAAGTAGGAATGATTATAGAAATCTCCGGCTGTATATTGTCAGGCGAGTAATGCCAGAGCTTACCAGGCGAAACCATCGGATTGGCATACTTGACAAACGGCCGTTTAACTCTATCCGCTGCTAACCACTTGTCTGATTGAAAACTAATCTCAATGTCCTGCAATGTGATTTCCTCTTTTCTCTATACTAG
>CAYYMU010000259.1:0-2699 GCA_964472445.1 uncultured Desulfobacteraceae bacterium | reverse complement strand
TCCTTAACTTTAGCTCACTTCAAACTCTTGCAGCATTTCTCCAGGCAAAGCCGGAGAACTCTGACCTGGCCCTGATGACCAAGTTTTTCAGGGTGAGATAAAAAAAAGACAGGACACTTCACACAATATGAAGCACCCTGTCTTTTTACACGACAAGGGAGTTATTCTTGTCTTTTTTTACACGGCAAGTGAGTTATTCGATCGGATAACCCGCTTTTTCCCAAGCCATCCATCCACCGGCCATGTTTTTTACATTTTTGTAGCCCATTTTACATATGGTACAGGTAGCCAGAGAACCTCTTCCACCTGTTTTACAATACATAACGATATTAGCAGCCTTATCCTGGATTTTTTTACCGATTTTAAACTCCATCACACCTCTTTGAATATTTACTGCTCCAGGTATATGACCCATTTTATATTCCTTGGCTGTACGGCAGTCTAAAAAAACATATCCGCCCGCATCTAAAAGACCCTTGGCTTCAGCAACCGATATTTCACAAATAGCTTTCTTAGCCTCTGTCACAAAATCAGGGCCTGTCATGTCTTTGGCAAAAACTGTTGGAGCGGTCAGAGCAAAACTAAGAACAAGAGCTAATACAAATACAAATAAAGAACGTCTTTTCATGTTAATTTCCTCCTTGTAATACTTAAAATTAAATTTATATACTTATCTCAAAGACTCAATCTTTGAGACCTTTGAAAAACACCCCTTTCAAAGGTCTCTCTTTTTAGATTGATTACCTGTTACTTACATCCTGCTGATATCACCCCCTGTCGAAAATGGTTTTGCAGAGCTAACTTATTTTACCTCTTTTTAGGGATAATTTCTAAGGGCACTATAACATCTTTGTTTGCCTTTAAGTCACTCTTGGTTACATCCTTTTTCTGCAAGAACAGTTTGTCGTTACCATGACAGGAATTGCAGGTCTTGTTTTGAGGAGTCTGCCGTCTTATATTATGTGGTGTAGTAAGCTTCCAGTTGGGCAACTTATCAAAATTTGCCAGACCATTTTTTGCATAATACTTAAAGGTATCCTTATCTACTGGTATATGACGTACAGTAACAAAACTTTCCGGTCTTTCCTTGGACTTCAGCGGATTCAGGCCTATTTTGAATCCAAGAGGTGAACCAGCTGTTTTAAAGAACTCAGAACCATTTTTGTCTTTTCCTACATGACATGAATAGCAGTTTTTGTATTGCTGAGAATGACAGACATTACAGCTAACCTGATCTTTATGTATCCAGTGGTTTTTAGCATTTTCAGCTTTTGCGTCATAAATTGCATTATGACAGTCTGCACATTTAGGCCCGTTTTTTACATCATAACGGTTTGCACACTCTTGACCGCTGCCATGCATTTCATCAGCCGTGTGACACTTGTTGCATTTAAAATATTTTTCCTTATGAACATCTGGTTTAAAACCTTCATTTTCCCCAAGATATTCCTTGCCAATTCTGCTGCCATGACAGGCAGTGCATACCGTCTGCATTGGCGGCCTTTTTTGGAACAGATGACCTTCCAGCAAACCTCCTCCTACTGATTCAGGACGGCTTATATGGCATTGTCCGCAACTGCTGTGGCAGGATGTGCAATGCCCCTCTCTGGCTGCATCTACCTTTGCATGCACATGCTTGTCTGAGTTGGCTCTCATGGCTACCATTTTTTTGAAAGGTGACAGAGTATTATGAAGGCTGGTTTTATAGTTTTCTGCAATCTCCTCATGGCAAGATCCGCATGTTTCGGAAGCGTCAGGATAGGAAGGATCTTTGACTACCCCTTCATGTGCCTTGCGCCAGTCAGGTTCTGCGGAATTGCCGCCATGGCATTCGTCACAGCCAAGCTCTCCATGGTTTTCATCTTCGACTATTTCGCTGTCAACAAAAAGTTTTTCGTGCGGAGCCAACGGCTCCACTGCTCCGCCTCAGCCCTCACCTTCACTTTCAGCAGCAGCTGTTTTACCCTTATTGGCCGCTGCGATCTCTCTGGTGATTTTTATCAGTGTTTTTGCATCGGTGTGACAGGTAAAACAATAATTCTGTGTGTCAGCAGACCATGCGTTTTGATTGACAAAAGACATAAGCACGGAAACTGCAAAAACCAATACGACACTAACCGAAATTTTCATAACTTTCATGATTTTACTCCTTAATAATTAGCTTTAAATCCAGACAGATGAAAATTGGGATCATTTAAATTTTCAGACAAATACGCAACCAGAACCTGATCTACTTTTCCGGCAATTCCTGTTATCAGGTAAATTTTTATGCTTTCCAGCATGTTTTTAAATATATCGCTAATCCCGCCGCAAATAACGGTTTTTACGTTTGCTTTCTGTAAAACAGATACCCTCTCAATCAGTGATAATTCATCGAGATGGATTTCATTTCTTTTTATTTCCTTATTATGCTCAATATCTACGAGTATAACCCGAGTCGATGAATCAAAGACAGGTGAAATTCTTTCTTTGAATATGGGTACGGCGACTCTGACCATTTCAAATCTTCATCCTTCTTGAACTTAAAATATTTACAAAATGCCTCTTAAAAAAAGAAGCTTTTAATAAAGACAGCAATATACATACCAGAATGGTTATATATGTCTTCAAAGACACCTAACTATTTTAAAAACAAACAAATAATAAAGTAAAAAGGTCTGGGCATTTAAAGCATTATACTAAACATAGGAACAATACGC
>CAYYMU010000258.1:0-2700 GCA_964472445.1 uncultured Desulfobacteraceae bacterium | reverse complement strand
GCCGGATAGACCCCTTCTTTTACAATCTGGTTTTACGAAGATCAGCTCCTGATTTCAATGAAAGATAGACCGGTGCAATATCAAAAACCGTTTTTGCGCCTGTTATCCCTTCTTGTGAAAGACGGTAAACAGCACGGGCATAGGCTGTGAGAATGCTGCCTGTGAACCCTGGATTGCTCTCGAGTTTCAAGCCGAATTCAACAACATGCCTGTCATTACCGCCGGTTATCCCCGTTCTTATTACAAAACCGCCATGGGGCATTTTTGTGTGTTTTTCATCCATTTCCTGTTTTGAAATAAAAGACACCTGTGTATCATAATCGGCAAAATAGTCAGGCATATTCTTGATTTCGGAAGTAATGCGTTTCTTATCGGCGTCTTTGGCTGCAACCACGTAGCAATCTCTCAGATGCTTTTCGCGCGTCGTGAACTCGGGCTGTTCTCCAGCCCTTACCTGGTTGACTGCCGCTTCAATGGGAATTGTGTACTGACGCGCGTCAATGACACCGTCAATACGGCGTATGGCATCTGAATGTCCCTGGCTTACGCCGGGGCCCCAGAAGGTATATCCTTTGCCATCAGGAAGAATCGATTCTTCCAGAACCCGCATTAACGAAAATATTCCCGGATCCCAGCCCGTAGATATGACGGCTGTTTTGCCTGCTTTTTGAGCAGCCGTATTAACGGCCTCAAAATATTCGGGGATTTTAGCGTGTGTGTCGTAACTGTCAACAGTATTAAAAATAGAGGCAAAATACGGGCCCTGTTCAGGGAGATCTGTGGCAGAGCCGCCGCAGAGAATTGTAACGTCAATATCATCCACGAACTTTTTTGCGTCGTCAACGTGCAATATTTTCGTTGATGCAGCGCTGGGTTTTATAGTGGAAGGATCTCTTCTTGTAAATATTCCCGCAAGTGACATATCAGGATTTCTTTCAACAGATGCTTCAACCGCCCTGCCGATGTTGCCGTAACCAACGATTCCTATCTGTATTATCTTTTTCATGAAAAGCTCCTTTTTATTTTAGCGTATCCAGAGGACTCTTGACCGCATCTATATCTTTACTCATAACATGTGTGTAGATTTCCATAGTTTTCACATCAGCATGCCCCATAAGTTTTTGAACTACAAGGATATTAATTCCGTTTTCAAGCAGATGAGTCGCAAAGCTGTGACAAAAAGTATGACATCCTGCTTTTTTATAAATTTTCGCCTTGTTAAAAGCCTGCTTAACGGCCTTCTGCAGACCTGATTCAACAAAGTGATGGCGCATGATTTTTCCGGACCTGGGATCTTTTGAACGTTTTTTGGCTGGAAACACATACTGCCGGGCGGTTTCTTTTGGTGACTATGGTGTCAAAACTTGAATTGTGAATAAAGAAAAATGTAATTCATTGACACCGACCCTTTCCATTTGAATTCACCATGTACGGGCATGACCGGTTTAAGCTGTTCTGGATTAAATGCCGCAAAGAGAAGACCGCAACAAAAGAAATATAATTGTGTTTTTTAAACTCGTATTAAAATGTGGATTTTATCCAAGATTACTCGATTATAGAAAAACCTACAAGGCAATGCCCTTTGAATTTTCCCTGGTCATCTTTTGTTATGTGTATTATTTTTGTTTTAAATTGTTGAGGCTTATTCGACTGTTTCCCTGTATAATATTTCATATCCAAAACATCTCCAACCTTGAAAAATTTCATAACCTCAGAGCCTTCTTTGACCAGAATACACATTCCTTTTGAAGATATATCCCGTAGTTTAAAATTATAAAAATGAATTAGTCCGTCTTTTGAGAATTCAACTCTGAAATATTTATCTATTATTTTTCTTGGTTCAGATCTTTTTTCATCAAATCCCTTTTTACCAAAATCATTCTTCATAGCTTTATCTCCTTAGATGCATTTGCAAAACTTTATGTTTTAAGCATTGCAAGGAGCACATCGACAAAGAAATCCTCTAACTACAAGTGTTTAACTAAAGGGGGTTGTTTCGTTTAGTCCACAATGATCAATATCTTTAATTTATTACGACGCCATCAAAACCGCCTTCCTGTAAATTTTTTAAACGTCAATATAGAAAGATACTTTTTTAAAATCAAGATGAAAGCTATTTAGGTGTTGCAGAAATGGTTAAGTTTGGTATTTTAAAGAAACAAAGAAAATATTATAGGAGATATGATATGCTTGGTTTTGAAATATTTTAGATACCTCCTTATAATATAAATAATATAAAAATACCTGTCAGCCAAATATCACTCAAGCCGCCTTTTGGTTTCTGATGAAGCACTCGGAACATATGGCTCTATATAAGGAAAGCCTTCCAATCATCCTAAAATTCAATACGCTCTTTAACCGTACACGTCAACTAAATACGAAAATCCTGTCAATAAAGCGATCGACTACTGGTGAGCATTTGCAAAGTCTTTAAATAACAGATCGCTGAACGGCTTTTGTAAGATGGGGTTAGTTGGGGACATCCATTGGATTATTGGTTTACAAGCAATTGCCTTTGGGGACATCCTTGACAAATTGGACAAAACGGCGGGTGTAAATTCGAGGGAGTTATGGATCGCAACAACACAAACTCAATGAGGGAATTAGTATAATTAGTCAAGGACGTCCCGAAAGTCCTCGTATAAAGTTGTTATAGCTATTAAGAGTAAATGATGGTAGAGTCGCTCATAATATCTTATA
>CAYYMU010000257.1:0-2702 GCA_964472445.1 uncultured Desulfobacteraceae bacterium | reverse complement strand
TATAACAAATCGTAAACAAAGAACCGGCCATAATAAAAACAGCAATTATGCTGATAATTTAATCTTTTATTAATAGCAATATATCAACAGGTTCTTTGCTAACGATTTTTAATACATTCAAACAGTTTTCTAATTTTAATTTAATCATAACTGAAGACTGATTGCTCAAAAGTCTTTTCGGTTTCAAGTGCTGCAAAGCGGCATAATCTAGCTTTTTACGAAGCCAACAACGTTGTTTTTTACTGTTGCTGTATTATGAAACAAATCGCTTTTTTAGAAAAAAAATGGATTGTATTTTCACTTGTGGCTACTGCGGTCTTTATGTCAACGCTTGACAGCAGTATAGTAAATATTGCGCTTCCTGTTATTATGAAGGATTTAAAGGTGCCATTCACAACAATTGAGTGGGTACCCATGATCTATCTTCTTACGGTTTCATCATTCCTGCTTCCTTTTGGACGGCTCAGCGATATCAAGGGTAGGCGATGGGTATATTGCAGGGGTTTTTTTGTTTTTTCTGCAGGCTCACTCCTGTGCGGGACAGCTCCTGATGCAATATGGATTATTGTCGCCAGATCCCTGCAGGGTATTGGCGCTGCAATGCTTATGGCATGTTCACCCGCACTTGTAGTCGATATTTTTCCAGCCTCTGAAAGGGGAAAGGCTTTAGGAATGGTTGGTACAGTAGTCGCCGCAGGATTAATAACAGGACCGCTCATGGGCGGACTTATTGTTAAGTATTTTACATGGAGAATAATATTTTATGTTAATATCCCAATAGGCATTGTGTCTATGGTTTTAGCTTTTAGAATTCTAAAAGGTGGAAAGGGAGATATTGCGAGCATGGAACCATTTGACTGGAAAGGAGCTTTATTGCTTGTTTCTGGTTTCAGTATGTTTATTTTAGCTATATCACATGGACATGAGTGGGGTTTTACTTCCATGAGAATATTTTTCCTATTATTTTTTTCACTTTTATCAATGATATTTTTTATTCAAATTGAGAAAAAAATGGACTATCCTGTATTCCAGCCGTCTCTTTTAAATATCCGTCTGTTTTTTTTGCCGGTAATTTCAGCATTTATTCTTTTTGCAGGGCTTTATACCATGACCTTCCTTATGCCGTTTTATCTTGTTTATCCACACGCACTTCCTATAGACAAGGCTGGATACATAATGGTCGTTCCCTTTGCCTTTCTTTTTTTTGCAAGCCCCATTTCAGGTTATATTTCCGACAGGATCGGCTCGAGGATACTCTGCACACTGGGAATGTTTGTGCTGAGTGTTGCCTTATTATCTTTATCTACACTAACGCCATCACACTCATATTTTTCTATTGCCTGGCGTCTTGGCCTTGTTGGTTTAGGTGTGGGGATTTTTATTTCTCCCAATAACCTGACAATAATGACTGCTGTCACACCTGCACAGAGGGGTATAGCTTCAGGAGCTGTTGCAACATCTCGGAATCTTGGGATGGTAATTGGTATAGCACTGTCAGGGCTTATATTTAACAGTATTTTTTACAGGCTTAGCAATGGTCTCAGTTTGAATATTTATAAGCCTGAATTTGAAGCCTTTTTTATGACAGCTTTTAAATGGGCGATGTTTACAGGGGCAATGGTCGCATTAACTGGTGTGGTTGTTACATTTTTACGAGGATCTGAGCTGAAAAAAATATTAGATTGAAGTAAATGCAGAAAAAAACAGGTTTTTTATGCACATAGAAATCATCGGAGCTGAATCCCTGGGAGTAAGAGGCCTTTGCTGTTTTGTAACAACGAGGGATAAAAGAATACTCATTGATCCTGGGATTGCTTTAGGCTACATGAGGCATGGCCTGCTTCCTCATCCTGTTCAGGTTGCCATAGACGAAAAAATCCAGAAAAAAATTATAGCAGCATGGAGTAAAGCTACGGATATTGTTTTGAGCCATTTCCATGGAGACCATATTCCTCTGGCTGATGCTAATCCTTACCAGCTTGATATAAGAAGGCTGGTCGGACTTAATACAGGGGTGAGGATATGGACAAAGGATCCTTTACATTTTTATCATACTGAGAAAAAACGGGCTGAAGCCATTGCTGATTTTTTAAATGTCAGTTTAATCTCCGCGGAATTCAAAGAACATGGCCCAATGACATTTTCCGGGCCAATACCTCATGGAGATGCAGATGATACTAAGGATACAGTCCTGATGACGAGGATTGAAGAAGATGAGGTGTTTGTTCATGCTCCTGACATTCAGCTGCTGAACGATGATACAATTTCTACTATAATTTTCTGGAGACCTGATATTGTATTGGCTGGAGGCCCCCCGATTTATTTATCAAGATTGTCTAAGAATCAAATTGAAAGGGCCTGGCATAATGCCTTGAGGCTTTGCCGGGCAATAGATTGTGTGATTCTAGACCACCACTTGATGAGAAGCCATGACGGGCTTAAATGGCTGAAGCAGTTATCAATAAAAACAGGAAAAAAAGTTATGTGTGCTGCTGATTTTATGCATAAACCTCGCCTTTTACTTGAAGCGAATCGTGAACATTTATATGAAAAAATTTATGTTCCTGATAAATGGCATGAAGATTATGGAAATGGAAAAGCTTTTACTGATGATTATAAGAATGCAACCCTGAATTATTTGACGATTTCGTAAAAAGCTCCACTATGCCGCTTTGCAGCACTTGAAATTAGAATAACTTTAA
>CAYYMU010000256.1:0-2737 GCA_964472445.1 uncultured Desulfobacteraceae bacterium | reverse complement strand
GGCGCCAGAGGCGACCAGGGTTCATCTTTTTCATGCAAAACAAATCCCCTCTGGGCCAGGATTTTTTACTTTGCTTTGTGCCACTGTGCCTTTGCCCCTCTGTGCCTGATGAATTATAACTGATGCAGACATTGTGTTCTGCAAAGGTCTCTCATAAAACAGATTTTAAGAGAGACCTTTGTTCTTTTTCCGTAAGATGACGCCACCTTCCAGAGGCGAGCCTTCCAAGCATAATATTGTCGATTCTTATCCGTTTAAGAGTTATAATTTGTTTGCCCAGTTTGCCAACCATTCGGCGTATCTGTCTGTTTTTCCCCTCTTTTAGAATTATTTGAAAACGTTTTGGCGAAATTTTTGTTAGTTTTGCGGGCCTGGTTTTTGTGCCCATTATCGGCATGCCTTTTTCCATGCGCATAATGTCATTTTCATGCAGCGGCTGTGTAAGAGTTACATCATATTCTTTTTCATGATCAAAGGAAGGATGAGAAAGCCTGTGGTGCAGTCTGCCATCATTGGTTAAAAGCAGAAGCCCTGTAGATTCTTTGTCAAGACGCCCCACAGGATAGACACGGTCAGGGATATCTATGAGATCTATAACTATTTTTTCTCCCGGCTGTTTGCAGCTTGTTACATATCCTTCTGGTTTGTTAAGGGCTATGTAAATCATATTCCGCTTAATCTTAACAAGCCTGTTTTTAAACTCTACCCTGTCTTTTTCTGAATCTACCTTTGAGCCAAGTTCGGTTACAATCTCACAGTTTACCTTGATATCTCCACTGGTTATATATTTTTCCCCCTGTCTTCTGGAACAGATTCCAGCTATGGAAAGGAATTTTTGCAATCGCATCAATGCCATATGTGAAATCAAACCCCATTGAAGTGTTGCTGGTTAAGATCTGTACTCAGCATTTATTCTAACATAATTAACAGACAGGTCGCAGGTAAAAACAGAGGCACATCCGTCTCCCAGATGAACATCAATTAACACGGTAAACCCTCGTTTTTTCAATACTTTTGTAGCGTTGGCTTCAGCGGTTTTTCCGCATCCAAGACCGTTTTCGACCATTATGACATCATCAAACAAGATATCTATTTTATCAGGATCAACAGAAACACCCGCCCTTCCTGCTGCAGCAATAATTCTTCCCCAGTTGGCGTCCTGTCCAAAAAAGGCTGTTTTTACAAGGCTTGAATTTGCCACAGTATAGGCGATTTTACGGGCATCAATGTCAGAAAGAGCGCCTTGTACCGCGATTTCAAATGTTTTTGTCGCTCCTTCTCCATCCTGTACTATTTTTTTTGCCAGACAGATCATTACTTTATCAAGGGCTTTTTGAAAGGCATTGTTTTGAGCTGAATCCTCTGCTTCAGCAGAAGAAAGGCCGTTTGCCATAATGAGAACAGTGTCGTTTGTGCTCATATCGCCGTCAACTGTTATTCTGTTAAAGGACAGTCTGGTTGCCTGATAAAGGGCGTTTTGAAGAAAGTCAGACGAGGCTTTAATGTCTGTACAGATAAAACAAAGCATGGTGGCCATGTTGGGGCAGATCATGCCGGAGCCTTTGGCCACACCGGTTACTGTAAATGTTTTACCGTTAATATCACCTTGTGTGGATACGATTTTCGGCACAGTGTCGGTTGTCATTATTGCCGTGGCAAGATCGTAAAGTCCTTCAGGCGCAAGCGTTTTAACAAGGTATGGCGTTGCTTTTCTAATGTTTTCTATTTGCAGCGGCTCGCCTATAACTCCGGTTGAAGCCACAAGCACAGACTCTTCAGCTATTTCAAGAGCAGCGCCGGCATAGCCGGCCATGGCTTTTGCATCAATTAACCCCTGCTTTCCTGTGCAGCAGTTTGCATTGCCGCTGTTAACAATAATCGCCTGGCACAAGCCTGATTTTATCTTTTCAATATCATGCAGCACAGGCGCTGCCTTGATTTTGTTTTGTGTAAACACCCCGGCTACTGTAGCAGGCAAATCTGAAAAGATTAGTCCAAGGTCCTTTTTACCATTTTTTTTAAGGCCCGATGCAATTCCAGATGCTTTAAAGCCCGGGCAAAGTATAGTTTCCATAATCCTCAAGTTTTTGCAGTTTTTTACTATTATAAAGTTTTTGTTTTTTTTGTCGATAAACTTTATATATTCTTACATGATAAATCAAGTTTTAACCCAACAATAGTTAATGTCATGAGTTTGCTTTCATTTTATGAAAAAACTTACATTTATTAACACTGTTAAATTTCAAAAAAACAGGGTAAAAAAGGAAACAAATGGATTACAAGATACTGGTTACGGTTTTTACTGCCGTGTTCATTGCTGAGTTGGGAGATAAAACGCAATTGGCAACCATGTTGTTTGCTGCAGACAAAGAAGTAAGCAAACTTACAGTATTTATAGGCGCCTCGCTGGCACTTATAGTCGCTTCGGCAATTGGTGTTCTGGCAGGTGGTGTAATCTCTCAGTATATAAGTGAAAAACACATGCACTATATTGCAGGTATCGGTTTTGTTGGTATTGGAGTATGGACCATTTTGAAAGCATAGAAAAGCTAACAAACCGGATTGACTTGTATTTTTGCTTAACACATACTGCTTTAGATTAATTTCAATCTGTTCTTGTAATGCCCAATCATTCCCACGGCATTATTGAATTGCACAACCGTAGGGGCGGTTCGCGAACCGCCCCTACGGGAAGAAAAAAACGATGTGCAAAAAATGCACTTTACTTATTCTGATA
>CAYYMU010000255.1:1505-2750 GCA_964472445.1 uncultured Desulfobacteraceae bacterium | reverse complement strand
TAATCCTTAATCCTCTGATCCTTTAATCCTAATACTATTTGTCTCACCACGAAGAACACAGATAAAAAAAATGTTTCTCACTTTGCGCCTTTGCGCCTTTGCGTGAGTTAATCTCTAATCCTAACAGATAAAAAACAGGATTCCGTGTCAAGCACGGAATGACAAGAAACCGTTTGTAATTTAAAATTTATAATTTAAAACTCAAAATTGTTCTCAATCCCTGACACCCGACACCTAAAAACGCTGAACATCTTTTGCCTTGATTATACCGCTGGGCCTGACAAACAAAATTAAAAGCAGCAAAATAAAAGCAATGGCATCCTTAAGACTGGATGAAACAAAACCAACACCCATGGCCTCAAGTATGCCAAGAAGAAAGCCCCCGATTACAGCTCCCCATAAACTGCCAAGCCCGCCAAGCATGGCTGCGCAAAAACCCTTAAGACCCAGCATGGTTCCCATATCATAACTGCACATTGTAACAGGAGCTATAATAACACCTGCAACAGCGCCCATGCC
Source organism: uncultured Desulfobacteraceae bacterium (assembly GCA_964472445.1). Lineage (GTDB taxonomy): Bacteria > Desulfobacterota > Desulfobacteria > Desulfobacterales > ETH-SRB1 > CAYYMU01. Next base: position 2,231 of record CAYYMU010000255.1, on the reverse strand, counting down.
TGTGCTCAGGGAAAAAGCCAGCATGACCATTTTGCCGGATGGAATTCCTGTAAGCCATGCCGCTTTCTTGTTAATGGCGCATGCACGCATTGCCTTTCCTGTAAGAGTTTTGTTAAAGAAAAAATGCAACGCAAAAACACATAATAAACATATACCTACTATCCATATACTCTGTGGCAAAAGCTTGGCGCCGGCAATATCTAATGGCGGTTTGTTTGAAAAAGGGGGTACGCTGTAAGCATCTTTGCCCCATATAACCATTGCAATACCACGGAGAAATATTGAAGCGCCAACCGTAATAATAACAAGAACAATATGATCGGGTTTGCGTACTGTCCTGATAGCAAAACGTTCAAAGAGCAGTCCAACCCCGGAAACAATGATAATTGTAAATAAAAATGCCAGGTAAAAAGGAAGATTAAGAACTCCCCACAGGGTAACAAGGCATAAAGCTCCTATCATAACAAATTCACCGTGGGCAAAATTAATAAGTTCCGTGGAATTATAAAGCATGGAAAAACCGACTGCTATAACAGCATAAATGGCTCCGTTTGTAATTCCTGAAAAAATATATTGTAGAATTTCCTGCATAAGTATCGGCGTTAAGTGTTAAGTGTTATGCATTCCCACGCTGGAACATGGGAACGAGTGAGCTGTAAGCTGTGATCTGTAAGCTGTCCACTATTTCAGTCTCTGGTTTTCCAAATTTCTAATTTCTAATTTCTA
>CAYYMU010000255.1:0-1405 GCA_964472445.1 uncultured Desulfobacteraceae bacterium | reverse complement strand
AAAATGTCTCACGCAAAGGCGCAAAGGCGCTAATTGGAAAAACCTGTAAGCTGTTCTCCGGTTTAACCTATTCCCTGATCCTCTATTCCTAATACTATCTATTTTATCACAAAAAACACAAAAAAAAGGTTTTCCCTTTGCGCCTTAGCGCCTTTGCGTGAGATAATTCCTAATCCCTGTTTTCGGGTTCCTGTTTTCTATTTTATAAGTTCCCAGGTATTGTTTTTAATACGGACCACAACAAAAGCATCGGGCCCTAGACCATTATGCTCATCTTTTGTAAAATTAAATACACCACTGACACCGACGTGTCCTTTCATATTCTCAAGCGCATCGCGTATTTTTCCTTTATCACCATTAGTTCCCTTGAGCGCCTTTGCAAGCATGTTTATTGCATCATAGGCATAGCCGCCAAATCCGGAAACAGACGCACTGTACTTTGCTTCAAAGTCATTTATGTAGATCATAAGAACCTTTTTCTGAATATCTTCTTCAGGCAAAAGCCTTGCTACAAGAAGCTTCCCTGTTGGAAGAGAGATGCCTTCCGCTGCTTCACCTGCCAGCTTGATAAATTTTGGTGATGCTACCCCGTGACTCTGATAAAGAGGCATATTAAAATCCAGCTGACGCATATTCTTTGCAACAACCGCAGGCCCTGGATTGGTTCCCCAGCAAACAATCGCATCCGGGCCGGCTTTACGTATTTTGGTAAGCTGAGCAGTCATATCAGTATCTTTGCCGCCAAAACTTTCTACCTTAACAACCGTTATACCGTAATCGGCCGCCTGTTTTTGGAGCTGCTGGCTGCCGCTTTCTCCAAAGGAATTTGTAACGTTTAAAATCCCAACTTTTTTAATTCCCTCTTTTTTCATGTGCTGATAAATTGCCGCAACAGCCAGAACATCGCTTTGAGCTGTTTTAAAGACCCATGGTTTAACAGGATTAGTTATTGCATTGCCTGCAGCACAGCTAATCATAGGAATTTTTGCCTTTTCTACCATTGGAATAACGGCAAGAGAAGTTGGGGTTCTGCTTGGGCCGACAATAGCAATTACCCTGTTTTTGTTAATTAATTTACTGACAGCCATAACCGCTTTCGTGGGGTCTCCCTCTGTATCATATATTATGGCTTCCAAGAGATGACCGTCGATTCCTCCTCTGGCATTTATTGCATCAACAGCCATTTTCATACTTTTTTTCTCAGGGTCTCCAAGAAATGATGCAGGTCCTGTTACGGCAAAAATGCCTCCTATTTTATAGGTTCCCTTAGCCAAAGCAGATGATGCAATAACAAGACATCCGGAAACAATCATTATTGCGGTTAATAGAACAACTTTTTTAAATGACATTGTTTTTAACATAATATCCTTCCTTTTGTTAGGAGTTGATGGTTAAATATAATTTT
>CAYYMU010000254.1:0-2756 GCA_964472445.1 uncultured Desulfobacteraceae bacterium | reverse complement strand
AAAAAGCCCCGTCTTTCATTTTAATGAAAAAACGGGGCCTTATTTTTCTGCAATAGAATGTCTGGTCAACTGATCATCCTTTTTAAAGGTTCAAAATCAGATCAAAAGTAATTTGGAATAAAAATATATCGTTTTAATATATAAGTCAATTTATTATCTTTTTAGTCCTCTAAGGCCTGGCTTTTAAAAGTTTAAAAATTTAGAGTCATATCCACCCCCTGAAACTGCAAAATTAAAGGATGTCCTCAAGATTTCCCAACGGCAGTTTGCCTCCGGCCAGATCATCTTTCATGGTGAATTCAAATATTACACTTTGATATTTTACGAAACGCATATTATGCATGGGCGCCACCTACTGTCCCAGGTCGTGTCTACACAGGCTGTTGCTCAAATGCGTTATTCTATATGCAGGCCCGACACTTTAAGCTTATTCTATGTTTGCGCCAACAACAGCGGCCATCTGCATCATGTTGATCGTCTGGCCTTCTTTTAGATTTGTAAGGTCAGTGACCTTGCCTGATTTGCTTTTGGATTTTGTGTTTTTGAAGATCGGGAGCAAACTCGCATCAGCCACAATGAACTTGCCTGCGTTCTCGGGCTTTCCATTTTCAGTCTTTGTCTGAAGTTTATTCGCTTTAATATAGTCCCATAGTTTTTTGGTGATCTCTGTCCTGGGAAGTTCTGTTGCTCCCAGAAACTCTGCCAGCTCATTTTTCAGCTTTACCGGTTTCATCAATCCTTTTGCTTCTGCCATTTTTAACTCCTTTATATTTTAATTTAAAATGTGAAAATGGGGTTAGGTCTGCCTTTGATCCTTTTGGTCTTCGCCTGCCATCACCTTTAGGTATATATGTCCGCTTGACTGCTCTGGCTCTATATGCGCCTTTCCTCAGTCGTTCAGACAAATTCTTAAGATTATCTCCAGGATTCTTACCGTACTCTTTCCATGTCTTACCGTCTATACCAGCAGCTGAGTTGCGCTTCAACTTAAGAAAGCTTGTTCTCACCTCCTTTTCTCCACCTTTTCCGCCATACGCTTGTTGTCACTTATTTTTATTGAAAGGTTTCTCCGATACTATGAGGATGTCAGACCCCCTGTATCCGTTCATCATAGTTTTTTCCCTTGGGGTTTTCCATGCGGTCCTTACCGCAACCACTTAAGGACAGATACATGGCCTCCCGATTCCCGCGCAAAAAGCTTCCGTGCATGCATGAGGTCTCCGGCCCCGCCAAGTCCTTACATCCCTCGCCATTCCGGAATATGAGATATTGCCTTCTGAAAGAATTTTGGTGTCACATCTTGATTAACACATTAATTGGCATCTGTTTACATAAAAGTATTGCTTTTGCTGAATATAATATTCCTCTTATTATCTTTTTAGTCCTCTAAGGCCTGGCTTTTACAAGTTTAAAAATTTAGAGTCATATCCACCCTCTAAAACTGCAAAACTAAAGGATGTCCCCAAGATTATACTATTTAATGCGTGGCAGGCATGTTGCGAATTCAGGCCGTTTTCGGATGAGTTTTAAGTTATTAAAACCCTTTATAATAACTGCAAGTTTATGTCAAAGATTTTGATAGCTTTTCGTTCCACGACAAGGTAAACAGGACTGCTATTATGATCTTTTTGCGATCAGCAGGGTTCTTCCAACGGTTCCGAGAATACGTTTGTCCTGCATTTTCTTTACCTGGTTCCCGCTCAGGCGTTCTGAGGACAGGGGGCACTCTATTCGGTGGGTTACTTTCCATCCTGTTTTAGATAAAACCCTGTGGTAATTAAATATTGTAATTGAATTATCGGAGTTTTCTTTTGAAGCGGGTGTGGATTCAAAATCGCGCTCGCCCGCCTCGCCTGAGCGAGAGCCTTGAGTTGGGCTGATTGCCTTCTTTGGGCAAGAGCGATGGCGGGCAGGCCAATCGTCTCCGAAGCGTTCATCACAATCGTTAAAATTCCACTGGTCCCATGTGCGAAGTCCCCAGCCAAGTTCTTTGAATTTTTCCTGATCCGTCTTTCCTTCTAATCGCAACGCCCAGACAAGCGGAAGATCCATGTGGTAATGACTGGCAATATATTCCATATCCCGCCCCTGGGCGAGCAAATTATTAATTTCGCCAAAATTGGCATTATTAATAATTTGGGCAACTCTACCCTGGCTTATCCCAACTATCTCCGCAATTTGTTCTTGGGCCCGGCCAAGGCGGTTTAATCGGATGATAATGATTTCCCGGCCAGCCCTTTGTCGCGCTCTAATATCCGAGATCCAGGTGTTGACGGTTTGCTGAATTACTCCTAATTTTTCTGCGAGGGCTGATTCAGTCCACTTACATTCCGGATCTGAAGTGGCTATCTCCCGGGCGATTCGCTTTTTATCGCCTGGACTTAAACGATCGCCATGGCTGATGTTAGATACTGCCCCCTCAAGGAGACAATCGGTGTCGCGTCTTGATTAGCATATTAGCTGACATCTGTTTACGTAGCATTGGGTCCTGGTTTCAGGCAGGAGAATAGATAGCCGTTCAATGAATTTTTCACGATCATCATTAAAGCATTCGGCGTTCTATTCCTCTGATCATAACATGATGCAAGAGGCCGGGAGTATCTAATCGGGCTATCCTGAGCATGCCCGCAACATACTCCCAAATATACTTTATGCCAAATTATTTAACTATTCAAGGACGCCCCCCGAAGTTTTACTGACCTTTTATTCTGCCTATAGGGAAATCATTCCCATTAATGGCTTTCGTCGGATACTGT
>CAYYMU010000253.1:0-2759 GCA_964472445.1 uncultured Desulfobacteraceae bacterium | reverse complement strand
TTCTCGCCAGAGGCGAGCAAGAATTGACTACAACTAATCGGGAGATGATCCCTAAATCATAACTTTTTAATATGAATATGATTGATAAGTTATTTTCGGTTACAGTGTCGCGAAGCGTAATAATGCAACTTTTTACGACGCCATCAACTTTGATATTGTCTGAATTTGAATTATAGTCTATAAATTCTATTAATGAAAAAAAACTGGGAAATCCTGCAACCCGACATCAGTATAACTGAAAAAATCCAGACCAATCTGAAATGCGGCCCTGTTATAGCAGCTATCCTTGCAAACCGTAATATTACCTCGGAAGAAAATGCTCGCTGGTTCCTGAAACCCTCTTTTGCCAGCATAAAACCTCCGGACTCAATAAAAGATATAGATACTGCTGTAAATCGCATTTATTCAGCCATAATAAATCATGAAAAAATATTAATCTTTGGAGATTACGATGTTGACGGAATTACAGCAACAACCATTTTTTTAAAATTTTTACGCTCTGCCAATGCAGATGTATCATACTATATTCCTCACAGAATTAAGGAAGGCTACAGTCTTCAACCCAGCCATATAAAAAACTATGCAACACCAAACAAAACAGATCTGATTATCACGGTTGACTGCGGTTCCAGCAGCAACGAGGCCGTAAAAGCAGCACAGAATGCAGGAATAGATGTGATAATAACTGATCACCACGAAATATCCGATAAACTGCCTGATGCTGTTACAGTAGTAAATCCCAAACGTAGTGACTGCGAATCAGGCCTTGATTATCTTGCTGGTGTGGGAGTTGCCTTCTATCTTCTGATATGCCTTAGAAAGTATATGCGAGACAAAAACTTCTGGCAGAAAAAACCTGAACCCAACCTGAAAAACCTTTGCGATATTGTAGCCCTTGGGACAGTAGCCGACATAGTTCCCCTTGTTTATGAAAACAGACTGCTCGTAAAAACAGGACTTGAAATAATAAATTCAGGGAATAACTGCGGCATAAAAGCCCTTGTAGAATCCAGTGAAATAAAAAACAAGCCTGTGGACACAGAAAATATTGCTTTCAGGCTGGCACCGAGACTGAATGCCGCGGGAAGGATAGAGCATGCTTCAATCGCTGTTGAGCTTCTGACAACCGACAATCCTGAAACCGCGAAAAAACTTGCAGTCTCACTAAGCAATATGAACCTTAAAAGGCGTGACATTGAACAAAAAACAATGAACGATATTTTCGAATATTTGGAAAACAATCAATGTGTGCTTAAAAACAGTTCACTGGTTTTATCAGATAATAAACTGGATAAAATATGGCATGAAGGGGTTCTTGGCATAGTTGCATCCAGACTGGCAAAAAAATACTTCAGGCCTGTAGTCATTATAGCCATAAAGGACGGCATTGGAAAAGGGTCGGCCAGAAGCATCCATGGATTTAATATTTACAATGGCCTTGCCTCATGCTCTGATCATCTTGAAGCATTTGGCGGACATGAAATGGCAGCAGGCCTTAAAATAAAGGCCGAAAACATGGATGTGTTTCAGGAAAATTTTGAAAACACCGTCAAACAGATGACCACACTGGATGATTTCGTGCAGACAATTACTATTGATTACAAGCTAAATTTTGACGATATTTCAGATGCCCTGATCAACGGGCTTGAAGCCTTGCAACCTTTTGGTACGGGCAATCATGAACCTCTTTTTATGGCTGAAAATATAAGAGTAGCAAATTCAAAAATCGTTGGTAAAAATCACAGACAAATGGTTTTAAAGCAGTCTGATTCCATAACAGAAAATTCTTTTAAAGCTATTTACTTTAATATTGATATAAACAAAAAACAGCCGGAAAATTTTGACAAAATTGCATTCAGACTGCGCTGGAACCACTGGAATGGAAATAAAACTGCTCAAATAATTATCGAAGATGTAAAAACAGACCCTTAAAAAATGTTCAGTAAAAATCCGGGTCCATAGGACCAGGCCCTGGCTATCCCCAGAGGGGATTTGCTTTGCATGAAAAAGATGAACCCTGGTCGCCTCTGGCGCCGCCGAAGGCGGGTAAACATCGAATATGGATATCGCTCCTGCCCGCCATCGCGAGCCATCCTCAACGATCTTCGTCCTTTTGTCGTTTCGCTCAGGCGAGGCGGGCGGGTCGCTCCGCTTATTTTATATAATTGACAGAATTCCTTAACTTTAGTTCACTTCAAACTCTTGCAGCATTTCTCCAGGCAAAGCCGGATAACTCTGACCTGGCCCAAAGAACCAGGTTTTTCAGGACACAATAAAAACATATAGAAATTTGCAGGTCTGGCAAAAATCTATGCGCCTCTGTGCCTGAGAGTTACTGTATTTAAACCTATCTGCGGTCACCTGCCCGCTCGTGCCTCGCAGTGGCGGGCGGGTCTGTGTAAATCTGTGGCTGAATACTTTTTACGACGCCATCATTATTGAAGAGAACTCAGAAACTCATCTAAAGTCATTATTGTAACACCCATGTTTTTCATATCAAACAGATTTGCTTCGTGGACCTCCGGAGTCTGGGCGGAAATCGCATCCTTAAGCAAAACAACATCATAGTCATAAGCTATAGCATCGGTTACAGTAGCACGGATACAATTAGGTGTTTGAATGCCGCAAATTATGAGTCTTTTAACACCAAGCCTGCTTAGGACAATCTGTAAATCTGTTTGGAAAAAACCGCTGAATCGATTCCCGCTGATTACAAACTCTCCTTCATGAGGTTTGAGTTCAAAAACTATTTCAGCGCC
>CAYYMU010000252.1:0-2766 GCA_964472445.1 uncultured Desulfobacteraceae bacterium | reverse complement strand
CATGAGTTTTTTCTGGTTTTAATTTAATTATAACTGTTGCGATAACCGGAAAAAATTACAGTTGAGTTATTTGTAAGCGACATTGAGCATTTTTGGAATTCCAAAAATGCTCATAGAGCGAACAAATCTTACTTTTTACGACGCCATCAAATTTTATATATTGAAAATAAAAGGAAGTATAACCGGACGTCGTTTTATCGTATAATAAAAATACTCCTTTAAGGCTTTTGCAGTCATTGATCGTATTTTTTCAAGCCGGTCAGGTGTTTCAGGAGATATCTCTTCTACAATTTCTAAAATAACACAATGTGCATCTTCTAAAAGATGTCCTGTTTCAGATCCAAATACAAAACCACGGGAAACAATTTCAGGACCATGTATCACACATCCTGTTGCTTCGTCAAAAACCATGTTTACGACGACAATGCCGTCCTCTGACAGGATGCGCCTTTCTTTAAGAACACTCCATCCTACATCACCTATGCCTTTACCGTCAATTAGCACACGGCCTGTTACAACGGTTTCTTTAATTCTTCCGCCATTTTTATCAAATTCAATTATCTGGCCGTTTTCAGCGACAAGAACTTTTTCCTTTGCAATGCCCATGTCCCTGGCCAGCCGTGCATGAAGAACCAGATGCCTGAATTCTCCATGAATCGGAATAAAATATTCCGGCTTTGTTAAACTTATCATCAACTTTAATTCTTCCTGGAAAGCATGGCCTGATACATGAATATCAGATATCTTTTCATAAATAACATTAGCACCTTTTCTGTAAAACTTGTTGATAATTTTAGCAATTGCCTTTTCATTTCCTGGAATGAATTTCGATGAAAAAACAACCGTATCATTTTTCTTGATCTCCAGGCGAACATGACTGCCGTTGGCTATTCTGGCAAGGGCCGACATAGGCTCACCCTGGCTGCCTGTAGTAATTATTATTATTCCATTATCCGGAAAATTATTTACCTGATTAATATCAATTTCCACATCTCCGGGAATGCGAATATAGCCAAGATTTTTTGCAATACTCACGTTTGTTTTAATGCTTCTTCCATCAAAAATAACTTTCTTGTGCTTTGCGATTGCGATATCGATTATCTGCTGTATTCTGGCGACATTGGAGGCAAAAAGCGCGACAATGATTCTTCCTTTGCTTTCTTCGGTAATCTTTGAAAAAGTTTTACCCACTTCCTGGTCTGAAATAGTATATCCCTCTCTTTCAACGTTTGTTGAATCAGACATCAGCAGCAGGACTCCTTCATCGCCGTACATGGCAAACTTGTTTACGTCTGTCATTGAACCGTCAAACGGGGTCTGGGATATTTTAAAATCGCCTGTATGAATAATAAGACCAAAAGGAGTTCTAATGGCAAGACCCACTCCATCTATAATACTGTGTTTTACACGTATAAATTCGATTTCAAAAACACCGAGTTTGAGCTTTTCCTTAAGGGAAATTTCATGCAATGAGGCGTTTGCAAGCATTCCGCGTTCTTCTAATTTATGTTTTACAATTCCAAGCGTAAATGGAGTCCCAAAAACAGGCGCATTAACCTTTTTAAGCAGATAGGACAAGGCACCTATATGATCTTCATGCGCATGTGTTAAGATAATCCCTGCGAGTTTGTTTTTATGCTTTGTTATATAATCAAAATTAGGGATTACAATATCAACACCCAGCATATAATCTTCAGGAAACATTAACCCTGCATCAACTACAAAAAGGGTCTCACCATACTCCATGACCATCATGTTCAGGCCTATTTCTCCTAATCCGCCTAATGGTATTATTTTTAACATTACTGCTTCTCTCTTTTTTTATTGTAAAATGATTCACAGATAATATATCTGACTTCCTTTAGAAGATTATCTTTTGTTTTTCTGTTGTAACACGCTGATTCAACAGGTTTTTTTATCTCTATAAGAACTTTTCCCGGTTTTGCAAGAACTTTGTTTTTAAGCATAAGCTCCCACAGTCCATGAGTAATAACAGGAACAATAGGAACTCCGGAATCAAGAGCTAAAATAAAACCACCCTTTTTAAACTCTCTGATATTTCCGTCATTACTTCGGGTGCCTTCTGGAAAAATTAAAACCGAAACACCATTTCGAATAACTTTTGCAGCGTTTCTCAGGCTCTTAAAAGCAGACTGACGATTAGACCTGTCTATGCTTATATTCCCCGCCCTTTTCATAGCATAACCAAAAACAGGTATATTAAAAAGCTCTGCCTTTGCAAGCCATCTGAACTGAACGGGAAGACAAGCCTGAAGAATCGGAATATCAAAGTTTCCCTGATGATTAGACATGTATATGTAAGATTTGGAAGGATTTATATTGGAAAGGCCGATAACCTGTACTTTTATACGGCTTGCGGCAAGTATCAATCTTGCCCATGTTGTCGCAATTTTATTTATCACAGCAGCATCTTTTGCTATAAAAGAAAAAATGATTGCTGCAGTGCTGAAAAAAATTGTTACAAGCACAACCCATATAACAATTAACGGGGCTAATATCATTGTGATATCCGTTGATAATACAGCAAGACCTTTATAAAGTCGCTGTTATGAGATTTTTGCAAAATAACTCGTTGGCTTAATTAAACGCTTATGGTTGGCGCTGATACTTCACTGGTTGTCAGACTTAAGAATAATTTTGAGTTTTTAATTTTGAATGAAGAAAAAACCATTATTAATTTAAAATTCAACATTTAAAATTAAGGCTCTTCTCCAATTTAGTTGGAGAAGAGGGTCCAAGGATTCA
>CAYYMU010000251.1:0-2799 GCA_964472445.1 uncultured Desulfobacteraceae bacterium | reverse complement strand
TTTATTAATAACAATATATCAACAGGTTCTTTGCTAACGATTTTTAATACATTCAGACAGTTTTCTAATTTTAATTTAATCACAACTGAAGCTAATCTCTTAAAGTTATTTTTGTCTACAGTGCTGCAGTGCGGCATAATGCAGCTTTTTACGATGCCGGCAATTTTAAAACTCTTTCAAACTGGAGAAGAGGTGGAATTTTGGTATTTTGCTTGAAACATTCATTTCAACTTATTATGATTATGTCTAAAACTGAGAGACTTGAAGGCTCGACAAATCCTTTATTTTGTCCTGAAAAACTTGGTCCTTTGGGCCAGGTCAGAGATAGATGGCTTTGTCTTGGAGTTTTGTGTTTAAAAATGAACGTCCAACATCGAACATCGAACTTCCAACGTCGAATTATGGTACGCCTTCGGCGTTTCAATTTTATTAAAAAAATGAGCGAAGCGATATCCACATTCGATGTTCGATGTTGAGCGTTCGATGTTCGATGTTCATCTTTCTCATGCAAAAGGGGTAAAATGTCCGTGAAAATTCATATCACAGAAAGAAATACATTAAGACTTCTCAAAGAATACAATATTCCGGTTATAGATGAGGGAATTGCGTTAAATAAAGATGAAGCTGTAAGAATCGCCGCAAAAATCGGTTTTCCAGTGGTTGTTAAGGGATTTGGCGTTGCTTTTTTACACAAGACTGAAAAAGGACTGGTATGCCTTAATTTAGACGATTCTGAATCTGTCAGAAAAGCGGCTGTTTCAATCCGGAAAAAAGCAGGAAATAAACTCGAAGGTTTTGTTATCCAGCCTTATGTGAAGGGAAAAAGGGAATTTGCCGCAGGAATGTTTCGCGATAAGCAATTTGGGCCGATAATAATGTTTGGTCTGGGAGGTATTTTTATCGAAGCTGTTTCAGATATTGTGTTCCGGCTTGCTCCGCTGACTGAAAACGATGCATCTGAAATGCTTGATGAGATCAAATCCAAATCTCTTTTTGGAAAATTTAGAGGAGAAGATAAGCTTGACCGGAATCAGTTGATTGAAGTTTTAATCAACATTTCCCGGCTTGCTGTTGAACACCCGGAAATTAACCAGATTGATATTAATCCTTTACTTGTAAACCGCAAAGGTAAGGCATGGGCTGTTGATTCATTATTTATAGCAGATGATAAGGAAGAGGGCAGGGAGCAGACAGATAAATTTTATCACAGTATTGATTCAAAACTGCTTCAGCGTTTTTTTTATCCGGAATCAATCGCATTTATCGGGGCTTCCGGCCAGCTCGTTAAATGGGGACACATGCTTTTGACAAATACTATAAGCGGAGGTTTTCGAGGGAAAATATATCCTGTGAATCCAAAAACAAAAGATATCGCAGGCAGGCGAACATATAAAACTGTTTTAGATATTCCAGGCAAGGTTGATCTCGCTGTTGTAACAATACCTGCAGATGGTGTTGTTGATCTTATACCGCAACTTAAAGAAAAACAGATAAAAAATGTTCTTCTTATTACTTCGGGCTTTGGTGAAACAGGTAAAGATGGAAAAAAAATAGAAAAAAATCTTGCAAAAAAAGCAAAAGAGGCCGGAATCCTTATAATCGGGCCAAATACAATGGGAATATGCAATCCGCATATCAATTTTTACTGTACCGGCACTCATGTGCGACCTTTTCAGGGCGTTACCTCTTTTGTGTCTCAGTCAGGATATATTGGAACACAGCTTCTTGTTATGGCAGAAAAGCAGGGAATAGGATTCCGCTGTTTTTGCGGTTCAGGCAACGAAGCCATGATTACAATCGAAGATTATCTTGAAGCACTGAAAAATGATCCTTTGACCAGTAATATAATACTCTATGTGGAAAGCGTAAAACAGGGACGCCGGTTTTTTGAAAATGCTCGCAGTATTGGACAAAGCAAGCCGGTTGTTTTGCTTAAAGGAGGCAGGAGCAAGGCGGGAAACAGGGCTATGGCAAGCCATACAGGGGCTCTTTCATCTGATAATATAGTTTTTGACTCAATGTGCCGCCAGGCAGGTATAATAAGAGTGAACAATCCCACGGATTTGCTGGATTTTGCGGCTGCATTTTCATCGCTTCCTCTGCCTGAAGGCAACCGCGCTGCGATTGTCACTTTTGGCGGAGGATGGGGAGTTATTGCCGCAGATCTGTGTTCAGAATACGGGCTTGAGATACCGGAACTTCCGCCTGAAATAGTGGAAAGGATAAATAAAATACTTCCCTGTTACTGGAGCAGGTCAAATCCGGTAGACCTGGTAAGCGAAAGCGATTATAATGCGCCGATGATTGTTATGGAAGAGCTTATAAAATGGGATGGATGTGATGCTGTGATCAATCTTGGCATATTCGGCCTGAAAGGCCTTGTAAATCGTCTTGTTGATTCGGCCCGGGATGCGGACCCATCATATTCTTCTGATCTTCTTAAAGCAATTTCTGACGAGTTTTCTGATATTGAAAAAAAATATATTAATCATATAAAGAATCTAATGGAAAAGTATAACAAACCTGTGTTCGGAGTAAGCCTCCAGACAGATGAATCAAATCAGATAGTTTTTGGTTCTGATAAAGACAGATTTAAAGCAGTATTTTATCCAGAACCGGATCGGGCGGCAAAGGCTTTTGCCGGCATGTATAAATATTGTCGATTCCGTAAAAAGTCTTTAGATGATTAATAGAACATGTTATAAACAATAAATTTGTAAAAAAACACCTTCAAATAACTTAATTTATGCTCAAATAAAAAGCATGGGTGTTTGTCGGTTATCGCTTAACACTTACTAA
>CAYYMU010000250.1:0-2807 GCA_964472445.1 uncultured Desulfobacteraceae bacterium | reverse complement strand
ACTTATTTTCAAAGAGAGGGTTTCCCAGCTATTGAATTCTCGGACAGCCTCCTAGTAATCTGTTTGGGGCAATAAGTAAGTTGGTGTTTCCTGAACATGTTTCTTGGTGAAAAAGATATGGGGGACTGCTCGTGAAAGGATAATCTCTTGATTACTCATGATAACCTCCTTTTAGCATGCTTAAGAGTTAATGAATTTGGCAACTCTATGCTATCAGGAGGTTATTTTATGTCAAGGCGATAATATATTTTTATTGTGTTATAATAATAAGTTATGCTTTGCTTGTTTTAATATATAACGCTCCTTCATATATTGATATTTCAAATACGATCTATTGATAAAGATAGACATGCCACAAGGAAAATAAATTAAGTTTATTGGAAAGTAAGTAATCAACATATCAAGGAGTGTCCCATAAAGCCCACAGAATCGAAGAATAATTTGGATGGATAAGACAGTTTCAGGCCATTATAGTCCTCTCTGATAATATAAAGGCAGGTGCACTTTTCCGGCTTTGGTGGATCAGAAGGCGCAGATTCATGCGACATGTCGGCCTGTTGACCGGCGCCAGAGCATTGGGCAGATGGCGCCAGACAGGAAGACACATATTATTACAAGAATGATCCAAAGATCTGAGACCTTTGAAAAATGCTCAGTTTTGTTCATTCTTCAATTTCTCAACAGAAACATCTTCGATAATAGCGGGGAAAACATGTCCTGATCCCAGATTTTTATCTACACTTAGAACGCCAAGAACAATAATTTCGTCACCAATATTCAGAGTTTCAACAGTAGTTGCCGATATATCATTGTTCATTTTCTCTTCGCTTCCCGTGCCGTCTTGAATGTGAATCCAGTTTTTCCCCATAATATTGGGCAGAAATTTGACGACCTTTGCCCGTACCTTGACAGTGCTATTTGCCAGCGTTTTTTTCCGGGCATATATTTCTTCAACTGTATATGCATGGTCGCCGGTGGCCTTGATTACCCTGATGTCAGGGAACATTGTCCTGGATTTGCCTGCTACCATTCCCGCTCCCAGCACAACGCCGCGAGGCATATCGCCTGAAATCATACCTGAAGGCATCCCTGTCATCGTCTTGGCTGGTGTTTTTGCATCAGGCAAAGGGGAGCTTGGATTGCTTTCCTTTGAGAAAGGAACGGCAAATAATATAGTTGCAAAGGTCTTGTCCAGTATCTTGCTGTGAAAATCCTTCATCACTGTGATGTTGGCAAGTTCTATCTCATCTCCTGTCACAACCGATGCCTTTGGGATAGCAGCCCATATCCGGCCTGTAGAATCCTTTAAGTCAAGATAAGTATAATTTGTTACGTCTTTAAATTCCACAATAGAAGCCTTTAATACAGCATCCTTGGTATCGAATGTTTTGTGGTTATCTTTAATCATGGCGATTGTAAGTGCTGTTGCAGAAGGTGCACTTTTTTCCTCCTTTGTTTTGCCTTTGCATCCCGATACTGCAATAGCAAGCCCGCATAAAAAAGATATTACCAACAACAACTTTGTTTTACTCAAGATCATATCCCCCCCTCTTCCTTTTATTATTAACGGCATTGAGCTTCAACCTGTAAAGAAAAGAAAAAGCACCATAAACAAAAATGTTTGATATACCCTAAGCCAGAATTGTTGTCAAATATTGTGTTTGGCCCTTGATTCACCATCAAAAAAAATAAAAAACCTCGTTGATCCTGAGAAATCAGGGGGCATAAGGGATATCCCTTTAGTTTTGCAGTTTTAGGGGGTAGGTAGATATGACTCTAAATTTTTAAACTTGTAAAAGCCAAGCATTAAGGGACTAAGAAGAAACTAAATTGACTTGTATCTTCCTTTGATATATAAAATTTAAAATTACTTTTGGTCTGTTTTTGAACCTCAAAAAGGAGGATCAGTTGACCCGTCATTGGATTATAAGAAAATAAAGCCCCATTTCTTCAGCAATATGAAGGATGGGGCTTTTTACTTATGCAGGCTTGAGATCGTATTGTATTTATTGTAATATCATAATGTTAGATAAATTACAAAAAAAGTACTATCCGACAAAACAGTCGCATATTAGAAATAGGCGGCTGTTTAGCCGCATTTCACATTTCAATATAAAACAAAGGTGAATAGTAATACGCTGTATTGTTTATATTTTTTAACTTTGTTGCAGAAAACAGCCGTAATTAAATACGGCTATTAGGCCGTCTAATCCATGTTGGGTGTGAGAAATATCTTCTTGACATAGTATCAATCAGTGATATCATATTGTTATGAACAAAAAACAGCAGCGAACTCTGAAGTGCATATTCGAAAGGCCTGAACGTTCGGATATTTCCTGGCTGGACATTGAATCTGTATTTGCCGCACTTGGGGCTGATATTTCAGAGGGTAGAGGTTCACGTTTAAGGGTTGCACTCAACGAGGTTCGAGCTGTATTTCATCGGCCCCACCCAAATCGTATAACTAACAAGGGGGCCGTAAAGTCAGTCCGTAGATTTTTGCAAGAATCGGGGGTAAAACCATGATGGAACATAAAGGATATTTAGCAAAGGTTGAATTTGATGACAAGGATAATATTTTTCACGGAGAAATCATTAATTTGCGAGATGTAATCACGTTTGAGGGTGAATCAGTTGAAGAGTTGCGGAAAGCTTTTCATGATTCAGTCGAAGATTATCTTGAATTCTGTGCTAAACGAGGAGAAGATCCCGAAAAACCGTATTCTGGTAAGTTTATAGTTCGTGTAGATCCAAGACTTCATAAAACAATTGCCATCCAAGCACGAAAAAACGGGAAAAGCCTTAAC
>CAYYMU010000249.1:0-2831 GCA_964472445.1 uncultured Desulfobacteraceae bacterium | reverse complement strand
TCATCTATGCATGGCTTCTTCTCTGACCATCTGCTATTCTCGGACAGCCTCCTAGAACAACTATTGTCATCTAAATCTAAGCGATTAACATTTATCACAATAACAGCGTCCTCAGCCGGCAGGTAAAACATTTCTGTTGAGAAACCGAAAATCGTTCCATTATGACCATAGAACTCACCTTGCTTTATGATTCCTTCTCCGTATTGTAAAAAGGGAGGAGCATCTTTAAAAACCTCAGTTTCTAATCTTTTTGCCTGAGTTTCCTCTGACAATAAAGTCCCTTGATATAGTGTTCTTGCATATTTTTCTAAATCATTCATGTTGCTTATGATCGCAGCTGCCGCATTTCCACAGCTTGTGTTTAGTTCTGTATTATCAATAAAACTGCTGGTTGAATTCTCCCACGAGTATCCGTGATTATTACTTTCTAAGGTATAATTATTGGGCTTTGGATAAGACGAGTTGTTGAGTTCCAAAGGCTGAAAGACCTTTTTATTTACCAGATTTATAAAAGTATCACCTGTAACAATTTCGACAATTTTAGCAAGAATCGTATAGTTACCATTACAATAAACGGTCTCCTGTTCTGCTGCAGTAAATTCATTGCCATGTGAAGCCATTGTGTCAATAAGGGTATCTAATGGATAATCTTTATGTGGATCCTTATACCATTCTTCCAGAATGGAAGAATCAGCATAATCTACGATTCCACTTCTCATTCGAAGCAGGTTTCTAATTGTAATGTTCCCGGCTTTCGGGAAATCAGGCAAGTATTTGGATAAAAAATCTGAAGTGCTTAACAGGCCGTCGTCAACAAGAGACAATACTACAGTTGCCGTAAATGTTTTTGTAATGCTTGCAATTCTAAAGACATCATCAAACTGTCTTTTTGAATCCGTTTCAAGATTTGCTTTTCCAAAAGCCTTCAAATAATTGCCTTCACCGGGTACCCATACACCGACAACAACGCCTGGTAAATTATTTTTCAGCATTATGCTGCCAATAAGATCATCAAGCTGCATTGTTAATTCAAGCGGCAATTGCATTTCAGGTTCTGTGTCTATAGAATGACAATAGCTGCTCATGAATAAGAAGAAGACTGTAACGCTCAATAGCCCAAGTTTAATGATATTTTTCATGCAGGCTCCTTTATCTTTTTGTGAAATCCATAATCTACTCCTTTTTTCTGTCTAACGAATTAGGTTAAGAGGAACGCACCCCTTTGATTCACTCTTTATCAAAATCTATTTTTAAAATTACCTTCTTTTTTGGCTTCCATAACTTTGTATTTTACTGCGGGGTTCGGCTGAACTGAGAGGCGCATCTTTTAAGCGTCCTCTCCAGTGATTTGTGTACGCCCGGCATGGGCGTGAACTTATGGGGTGAAAGTCCCTTATACGTGAATTCTGTTAATGTGCTGAACAAATTAGCAAAAGTATTAGCCGAAGGGAAGGGCGGAATCGTGAGAAACCATTCTTTCAAGCTGTTTTAAGTGCTGTTAATTCAGATAATTTTTAGCGATAATAACATCGTTTTTGAGAATTTTCCCATTGGGAGCATTTTTCTATGATTTTAACCCCATGTATATTTTTTTTGTATCAGCTTCACTGTAAATAATCTCAGCAGCAGTTTTCCCTGTAATCGCCCAGTGCAATTTGTTTTGAACAGTAGAAAAGAATTGTCTGGTTATCTCTGCTTTACTATCATAATCCGCAGAAAGCGCGTAAATATCTGTAATTTTTTGGTACAATCTTCTTTCACTTAAACGAATCTCCCTGATTCGTTCAAGCATTTCATCAAAATAATCTTTACCAAAATGTTTGATCTGTTTAAGTCTCTCGTCATCCATGGCAAAGCCTTTAATGATGTATTCATGTAAAATTCCTGTTGCCCATTTGCGAAATTCTGTTGCTCTATGAGAATTTACACGATACCCAATGGCAGTAATGGCTTTCAGATTATAATATTTTGTTTTATAATTTTTACCATCTTTTGCAGTTGTTTCCAAAATGGAAACAACTGAATTTTCTTGCAACTCACTGGCTGCAAAAATGTTTTTTAGATGTTTGGAAACTGCCGGAACATTTACCTCAAAAAGTTCTGCTATTTTCTTTTGAGTTAACTATAGGGTTTCATTTTGGAAGAATACATCAATATTTACTTTGCCATTTTCGGTTTGAAATATAACAAAATTTGAAAACTTCTCTAATCGCGAATCGTTTTTTACCACATCTTTTTTCTTCATTATATAGCCGTTACCTTTGTTTCCGGTGAAAGCCTTTTAAACCGTTCTTCGAGATTGCTTCTATCTTTATCTTTTTTAAAGCCGGCATCTTTAAAAACTACCTTAAATGGCTTCAGGTTGGCTGGTCATATCAGCTTAACCAGATACCACAAACCATGTTATCAAATCAAAATTTTCAGGTTTGAATTTTTCTTCCAGCTTCTTCTCTTCTGGTGTTTTCTTAATATCCACACCATTTTCAAACAGACTCTGTATTTCCTCCACGGCTTTTTGAGGTATCTGGCTTTTTGTCCAGTCTTTGATTCTGGCGCTTAATGGAGCACTTGCAATTTGAATTCACCTCATACATTCAATTGTTTGTAAACCAATAATCCAATAGACGTCCCCAACTGCCCACAGGGCCCGGACATTGGGGGACAATATCTATCCGCTGTTTTTTATGAAAATGATCATGAAAAAAAGATTGTTCACAAGTTAATAGATATACTCAAAACCAAAGTAAAGAAATATGGCTCTTCTCCAATTTAGTTAGAGAAAAGGGTCCAAGGATTCAAGGGTTTGTTTTCTAAAAACTTTATCAGCGCTT
>CAYYMU010000248.1:0-2857 GCA_964472445.1 uncultured Desulfobacteraceae bacterium | reverse complement strand
TTCAACTCATCTATGGTTAACACCTATATATTAAATACGTCACCGTATTTACGAATCAAAGCACTAAGTAAAAAGGAGAATGCGATGACAAAAGAAGAAATTATTAAAGCAATTTCCGGTGTGATGCATCCCGCCATAAACTTTTCTTTACTCGATCTGGGAATTGTAAAAAATATCAGAGTTGAAGATGATAAGGTAAAAATTACATTTGCCTTTCCTTTCCCCAATATTCCCATTAAAGATATGCTCGTAAATTTTATTGATCAGCCCTTGAAAACAATTGGAGTTAGTGCTGATTATGATTTTACAGTAATGAGCGATGAAGAAAGAGAAAATTTTCTGCGCATGGAAACAGAAGGCTGGAAGGGAGCCAAAGATTAAGGCAAATTAACCAGGAAAAAATTATGAACAATTATCAAAAATGGTTTTTAGCCAGCAGGCCATGGTCTTTTACCATGACAGCTGTTTCAATTAGCGCGGGAAGCATTCTTGGCTCTATGGAAGGCGAATTCTCGTGGTTTCTTTATATTCTTACACTTGCCGGCATTGTTTTCATGCATGCTGCGGCAAATCTTTTTAATGACTATTATGACTTTTTAAGCGGAGTCGATACTCCGGATGTTTCTACCGCACAATATCGGCCCCATCCTTTGGCTGCAGGAATACTCAAGCCAAAGGATGTACTGATAGGGGCAAGCTGTTGTTTTATTGTTGCAGGGATTATCGGTATTTTTCTTGTTGTAACAAGGGGCTGGATGATTTTAGCAATAGCTTTGATCGGTGCATTTGCAGCTCTGTTTTACACAGCGCCGCCATTTAAATATAAATATAAGGCATTAGGAGAAATATCAGTTTTTTTAATGTGGGGGCCATTAATGGTTGAAGGAGCGTGTTTTGTTCAAAAACAGGCCTTGAGCATGGATGCCTTCTGGATTTCTCTTCCCCTTGGCGCGCTGGTGGCGCTGGTGCTCCTGGCTGACAACATTCGAGATACAGTAAACGATAAAGTAAAAGGCATAAAAACACTTCCGATTATAGTAGCAAACCCTCAGAAAACCATATGGTTATATGTAATGCTGGTGGCATTTACCTACTTTTCGGTTATATTAATGTCTTTTTTAGGGCCTCTGAACCCCTGGGCGCTGGTGGTTCTCATTTCGCTTCCATTAGCCTTTAGTCTGCTTCGGCAGATGATCAAAAATGTTCCAATAGATGCTGATGCGCGGACAGCAAAACTAAACACAGCATTTGGCATTCTGCTTCTAATTCCCATTGTAATCGGGAGACTGGTTTGAAGCACCCCGCATTTTCGGGCACACTGCTGATAATAACGCTTGTTTTTGCCAATATATTCTGGTTTGCCACATTTTATCTTACCTTCAGCACGTTCTGGATAAAAATCGGGTTTTCAACCTTTATTCTTGCTGCTCTATCTCTCTGGATAAAACCAATAAGAAAAAATAAATTTCATGTTAATGCCAAAACTCTGGTTTTTGGTTTAGTTTCTGCCGCAGTTCTTTATCTGATTTTCTGGGCAGGAAAAGAATTTTCATCCGCCATATTTCCCTTTGCCGGGCATCAGATAGGAAGCATTTACAGTAAAGGCAAGGATGTTCCCCTGTGGATTGTTTTTTTGCTGCTGTTTTTTATAACCGGTCCCTGTGAGGAGCTTTACTGGCGGGGTTTTCTACAGAGCGAACTCATGAATCGTTTCGGCAGCCGCAATGGATGGCTGCTTACAACGCTTCTCTATTCCGGAGTTCATATATGGTCATTTAATTTCATGCTTATCGGCGCAGCTTTTGTTGCCGGAGCTTTTTGGGGGGCCATGTACTGGCGCACCGGCAACCTCCTGCCGGTAATTATTTCCCATTCACTGTGGAGCGCATTTATATTTGCGGTTATTCCATTGTCATGAAATCCGAAAATACATAAAAAAAACGCCCGGTTCATTTGGCGCATCTGTTCTCGATTTTCCTGGCATATTAATGATAATTTGTAAGCTGCAAAACTAAAGGTATGCCCCCTGTTTTCTACGACTCTGTTCCAATCCTTATCGTGTTAGATGAATCTGATATCACTTATGTTTATCCATCAGTTATGTCGCCATATAATTTTTTCATGCATTCAGGACAAATGCCATGAGAAAATTGAGACTCTGTTCTTGTAGAAATATAAGATTCAATTTGCTCCCAGGAATCCATTTTGTTCGGGTCAGAATCTGGCTTCCTTATTCTTTTACAGTTTGAACAGATTGGCAAAAAATTCTCAAGTGTGTTTATGCGTTCTTTCAGTAAAGCATTATAGCCCTTGATTTTATTAATAAATAATCCAATAATGCCCCCGGATATTCCGCCAAACAGGAAGGGAACAAAATACGCTTTCGGCACAATAGGCGAACCAACTATTTTTTTTGTAATGTGCTACAAATGCATAATAACAATGCACCACAAAAAAATGAAACAAATAATAATATCAATTGTCTTGTTCGTTTTGACATTCCTTTTTTCCCCAAAATATTCAACCGCAAAGCACTATTAGCCGAAACATCCGCCAATATCTGCTCCTGCATATCATCAAAATATTCTTCAGGCAAGTAACTCTTCTATCCGTCTGCTGAGAATAGACAACCAACAATGCTCCGCAAACAATCAAAATCGCAATCGTCGCTTCCATAATCATCATCCAGCCTCTTTTCCCAGCCCTGAAGAGCGGCGTTCTGTTTCAATATTGTAACTGCTCAGGCACAGATCTACGCTGATTATTATATAATTACTCAGGCACAGAGGGGCAAAGGGACAGAGGCACAAAGCAAAGTAAAGAATCCTGGCCCAGAGGACCAGGCTTTGGCTATCCC
>CAYYMU010000247.1:0-2884 GCA_964472445.1 uncultured Desulfobacteraceae bacterium | reverse complement strand
TTATACAAGTTAAATTGAACCAGCTAATATAAAGAGGAGATCGTTCAGATGAAAAAATATCTAATTTTTGTTTTGTTTTTAGCATTCCTTCCAATGATCAATAGCTGTGGGACAATTTATGGAGTAGCTGTTGATGAGCGTAATGTAGGCAAAATCGCATCTGATCATAAAATTAAGGCAAATATTTTAAAAAAATTTGCAGATGATGAGATGGTTGGCATCCTTGATTTCTCAGTTTCAAGTTATGAAGGACATGTTTATCTAATTGGAGAATATGAGAAACAGGCTCAAAAGGATAGGGCAATAAAGTTAGCCAGAAATGAAAAAGGCGTATCCGGCCTCACAACTTACTTGCTCCCTGAAAATCCGAAATCTGCATGCGGCACAGCACAAAACCTGGAACTTACGGTAAAAGTTAAGGCTAAATTAATTGGGGATAAAGATATTTGGTCAACAAATATTGATGTCAAAACCATGCAATGTATCACCATATTATGGGGGATTGTTGGTTCGGAAACCGAAATTGGCAAGGCCATTTCCCACGCAAAATCTGTAAGGGGTGTTGAAAAAGTAAAATCTTTTCTTAAAGCTGCAAAATAATTTTTTTGTTTAACAGGTGAATTCAAATTGAAAGTGCACCATGAATAGCATCGTAAATCAAAGGATACATGAACATTGGAATCAAACATTATATTAAAAGGAGAAAAAACATGGGATTAGTCATTGGCGTTCTGGTTGTTATAACGTTGGTGTTCGCGATTATGTATTTAAGTCAGCGAACATAGGATTTTTAATCAGGAGACCTTCCATCACAACAGGAAAATACCTTTTTCCCACAGAAAGATGAGAAGGTCTGATAAGGTCACTCGCTGATGACTTTGGTGGGTTTGGTCAAAGGCATCAGCGGTTTCACGCAGATAAAAAAAAGAGTTTTATGCAGATAAAGATTGATCATTTGACAAAGACATACAATGAAAAACGAGGTCTTCTGCCAATTACCCTTGAGGTGAAAAAAGGGGAACTGATTGCCCTTATCGGGCATAATGGCGCGGGCAAATCCACTCTTTTAAAATTGCTGGCCAGCTGGCTGATTCCCGACAGCGGACAGGTTTTTGTGGATGGTATCAATTTAAAAAACAGGCTGGCAATGGTGAGAAAAATCGGGTTTGTTCCGGAAACACCCAATCTGTTTGATTTCTTTTCCGTTGAATACAATCTCAAACTCTTTACCCGTCTCTTTCAAGTTCCTTTTCCGAGAATTGAACAAATCCTGAAAACATTTAACCTGCTGCCCTTTCGCAACAACAGGATACAGGTGTTATCCAAGGGCTTAAAGCAAAGGGTCAGCATCGGTCGCGCACTTCTGGCAGATCCGCCCGTGCTTTTGTTTGACGAGCCGACATCAGGGATAGATTTTGAGATGACAAAAGAGATTTATAGACTGCTTAAGGAATTTCATTCTTCAGGAAAAACAATCATTTTTACGTCCCACCGGCCTGAAGAAATAAAAACTCTTGCAACACGAATGATGGTGCTTCATCAGGGTGATCTGGTTTTCGACGGGTCTCCCCAACACTATTTTCAATCCGAAATTCATGAAAAGCTCTATATATGATGATAAAAAATATCATTACATTAACGTTGAATGATTTGGCCATTGCATTTAAGAATAAGACAATCTATCTGATTCTGTTCATTCCTTTTTTTGTTTATATTTCTTTGATGCTGATAGACAGGACGGATGCCGACTTTAAGAAAATCAACATCGGTCTGATTCAATCGGAAATATATCCCTCTATTATTTTTGACACCATTAAATCAGCCGGCCCCCTGTTTACAATTTTAAGTGTTTCCGATGAGGAACAAGGCAGGAGATGGTTAAAAGAAAAGAAAATCGACGGGCTGTTGTTAAGATCTGAAAAAGACAATATCAGTCTGGTCCTGGTTGTTTTAAAAAAAGAGTCGTTGTTGTGCCTTTCAATAGTGGAAAATTTTTCAATGTTACAAAAAGCAATTGAAGGAAACAGCACGAACTGGATATCCGATATCCAGCCGCTTCAGGAAAGCGAGATTCAAAAACAAACCCTGCCGACCTGGATACTCATGCTGGCGTTGCTGGTAGGTTTTATTATCATACCGGCGCAAATTGCCGAAGAAAAGGAAAAAAAATTACTTCTGGCGCTTCTGCAAACCCCCATGCGTGAAATTGAGTGGCTTATGGCTAAACTGTTTCTGGGAATGATTTTAATATTTATCACTGTTCTTTTCCTCCATCTGATAGGTAATTTTGGCTTTCGAAATGTCTTAAGTTATATCGCTTTTATCGGGGCCGGCGCTTTCTGTTTCACTTCCTATGGAATTCTTCTCGGATTTTTCTGCCGCAGCCAGGCCGGTGCAAGAACCTTGGGGGTTATTTTTTATCTGCCCCATCTGCTTCCTTCTGCGCTATCGGAGTATTCAACCAAATTAACGGTGGTTGCCCCTTTTATACCATCGTACCCGTTTTATGAATCCGTTAAATCAATCCTGCTGGATGATGCCGGCATGTCCAGGCTGTTTTTCAATTGGATCTATCTGCTTTTTGTCGGTGTATTGACTTTTTTCCTTTCATATCTGCTTTTGAAAAAACGGTGGAGGATGTAATATGAAATTTCAAAATTTCAGGCATGACAGAACCTGTGCCGTCATCCATGGTTTTCTCTGTGTCGGCATGATGGTGTATGCTTTCTTTTTCCCAACCCTTGCATGGTCCAAAGATCCTTCCGAGCTTCAAACCGTCCAGTTGTTTTTTGAAAATGACCTGTTCAGTGGTACGGATGAATATTATACGAATGCCATCCAGATCACCTGGCTTTCAACAGACCTGAACCGGTATGTGGGCCTA
>CAYYMU010000246.1:0-2888 GCA_964472445.1 uncultured Desulfobacteraceae bacterium | reverse complement strand
AAAAAGCACCTTTCTCAAAAAAGGAATAAAAATGATAAAAAGCATGACTGCATTTGCAAGCGCCGAAAACATACAAGACAATTTGACCGTTGCGGTTGTCATAAGATCTTACAACAGCAAATCTCTTGATATTGCCTTGCATATTCATAACAAATATATATATTTAGAAGATAAAATAAAGCGCCTTATTCCAGAATGGCTGGCAAGAGGACGTATAGAAATTAAAGTGCGGATCGTTGATGATTCAGAAGCAGCAGAAGCATTTGATGTAAATGAGCCAATGGCTGTTGCATATCATAATGCTCTTATTAGATTGAAAAGCATATTGGACATTGATACAAAAATTTCCTTAGACAGTATGGCAAATATTTCAGGGCTTATTAAGCCGGCTGAAAACGAAATAGATATTGAAACCTGCTGGGATGTCACGAAGAATTGCATGACCAAAGCCATGAATGATCTTTGTCTAATGCGGCAAAAAGAAGGAGACTTCATAAAAAACGATATTGAAAACCGTATTGATTGCATAGAAAAAACCGTAAAAAAAATAACTGAAATATCAGATGACCTTTTACCCCATTACCAGAACCGGCTCAAAGAACGCATACATGCTTTAACAAAAGGCCTTGTGGAATTAGATACAGGGCGTATAGCTCAGGAAGCAGCGTTTTTAGCCGACAAAAGCGATATTTCAGAAGAAATTGAAAGAGTTGTCAGCCATATAAATCAGTTTAGAACAATAATGAATTCAAATGAACCTTCAGGCAGAAAGCTAATTTTTCTGCTTCAGGAATTTAACCGTGAATTCAATACAATGGGAGCAAAAACAGGAAACCTGACTGCAGCATACATGATTGTCGATACTAAAACAGAGCTTGAAAAAATACGGGAACAACTGCAAAACGTGGAATAAATATTGCGGTTCAGGGTAAGATGTCAAATGTCGAAATTAAGCATTAATGGATTGGTAAAAAAACAGGGTTTAAGAGGTAGTATGGAAAAAAATTTACTTAACATCGGATTTGGAAATTCTGTGGCTGCTGAAAGAATTGTAGCTATTGTTGCACCCAATTCAGCTCCAATGAAACGCCTTAAAGATGAAGCAAAGGACAATAAGCATCTTGTAGATGCAACACATGGCCGCAAAACCCGTTCTATTATTATAATGGACAGTAATCATATTATACTTTCATCCATACAGGCTGAAACAATATCTCAAAGGTACGCATCTCTTATGGAATCGCAGTAGGCAGCCATGAATAAGCAAATCGAGGATCAATCCTGCGCTCATTACAAGGGCAATGGAAATCTTTTTATTGTCTCAGCACCATCAGGCGCCGGCAAAACAACCCTTTGCAGAGAGGTCTTAAAACAAATTAAAGGCATGGAATATTCTGTGTCCTATACAACAAGAATGCCTCGAAAGGGAGAAGAAAACAAAATTGACTATTATTTCATTACAAAAGAAGCATTTAAAGAAAAAATCAAGTCAGGCAAATGGGCAGAATGGGCAGAGGTTTATGGCAACTTCTACGGCACCTCGGCAGAGTTTTTAGACGCGCGTTTAACAGCAGGAATAAACCTGCTTCTTGATATAGATGTTCAGGGAACCATACAGATAAAAAAAAAGTATCCTGACAGCATTACTATTTTTATAATGCCGCCTTCATTGAAAACACTGAGAACCCGCCTTGAATCAAGAGGCACTGACAACCAGCATACAATTGAAATGCGCCTTGCCATAGCAGAAAAAGAAATGAAAAAAAAAGATTTGTATCGCCATATTATTATCAATGACAATCTGTCAACCGCTGTTTCAGAGCTGATCAGAGCTATAAAAATCTACTGCTGAATTTCTCTAAGGCAGAAACAATAAATAAAAACCACTATTATGAAAACTGAAATACTTTATGGAATCCATCCTGTGTCTGAGGCTCTCAAGGCAGGCAGAAGAAAATTCCTGGAAATATATATTGTCCAGGATAAGGCGTCAAAGCGCCTGAAAAAAATTATTGAAGCAGCCAGCCCTTTAAAAATACCTGTTGCGACAATAAAAACATCACGGATGGAATCTATTACAGGAACAAGCCGGCACCAGGGAGTAGGGGCAAAGGTAAGCATGTATGCTCCTGCTAATCTTGCCGATATTTTCGACAATATTCAATCAAACGAAAAACCTTTTTTACTGATGTTGGATTCAATCGTAGATCCCAATAACCTTGGCGCCCTTATTAGGACAGCTCTCTGCGCTGGTATAAACGGTGTAATAATTCCAAAAGATCGGTCAGCTCTGCCCACTCCTGCTGTATCCAAAGCCTCGGCTGGAGCGCTGGAACATATCAACATCGCCGTTATTACAAACATGATCGCTGCCATAAAAGTTTTAAAGAAAAAAGGGCTTTGGATTGCAGGTATGGATAAATGCTCACACCAATCGATTTTTTCATCTGATTTATCCTGTCCTTTAGCAGTTGTTATCGGCGGAGAAGAAAAAGGAATTCGCACTCTTGTAAAAAAAAATTGCGATTTTTTAATTTCTATTCCACAAAAAGGGAAATTTAATTCTCTTAATGCCTCTGTGGCAGGAGCAGTTGTAATGTATGAGGCATTAAGACAACGCAAAGAATAAAAAACAGTTGATTCAGCCACAATCATAATTCAACAAAATTAACTTAAAAATGTTATATGGAGCGTACCGCGATATTTTTACCACGAAGAACACGAAGCAAGCGAAGATAAAGAAAAAATTCTTCGTGTTCTTCGTGGTTATCAATAATAAAATTGTCTGAGTTAATGACATTGAAACATGATTGTAGCTGAATAATTCCAAAAACAGACAAAAGGATATTTATAATTATGGAAGAAAACGACAGCATAACAATAAAAAG
>CAYYMU010000245.1:0-3023 GCA_964472445.1 uncultured Desulfobacteraceae bacterium | reverse complement strand
ATTCATCAAATCCCATTCTTCGTGCCCTTCGTGTGCTTCGTGGTAAAAATATCGCGGTACGCTCCATGTAACATTCTCAAGTTAATTTTGTTGAGTTATGATTTAGTTATTTGAAAATAGAATTTCTGCAAAATGACTTTCAAATAACACAACTGTAGTTTTTGCCGGTTATCTCAACAGTTAAAATTAAATTAAAATCAGAAAAAACTCATGTATAACAAATCGTAAACAAAGAACAGGCCATAATAAAAACAGCAATTGTGCTAATGATTTAATCTTTTATTAATAACAATATATCAACAGGTTCTTTGCTAACGATTTTTAATACATTCAAACAGTTTTCTAATTTTAATTTAATCACAACTGAAGACTGATTGTTTAGAGTTATTTTAATTCCCAGCGCCGTAAAGCGGCATAATGCAGCTTCTTACGACGCCATCAGAACCGAATAAAAAACTTGACAAATATAAAATAAAACAATTATTAAATCAAAGTTTTATAACTTTTTTAGAAAAATTTAATTATGCAGACAATTAACAATCATAAAATTAAAGATATTTTTTCCGGATGCTGCTGGTGGCAGGCTTATATTAATGAGTTTGCTGGCGGAAGGTTATTATACTGATTATAATAGATTAGTTTAAAAAAAAATAAAACCGTGGGCATCTCAAAGCCCGCGGTTTTTTTGTTTTTAAAGAGGCCGTGGAAATTTTAACGGCCTCTTTTTTTATGGAACAGATGTGCAAAAAACTTTTACCAAAAGGAAAAAATATGCTCATAAAACAATTCCCCGACAAAGACCGGTTTTGCAGTTTGGCAAAACAATACAATGTGATACCTGTCTGCGCTGAAATACTCGCAGATACCGAGACTCCTGTTTCGCTGCTTAAGAAAATCTATAATAACAAGGGTCCTGTTTTTTTGCTTGAAAGTGTTGAGGGCGGAGAACGCTGGGGAAGATACAGCTTTTTAAGCGCTTCAGCCAGGTTTCATGTCCGTGTATATCCGGAAGTTGTGGAAATTGAAAAGAACGGTTCGATCAACAGAATCATTCATAATGGAAAGCCCTTAACTGTTTTGAAAAATTTTATGCAAAGGTTTAATCCTGCCCCTATGCAGGGACTGCCAAGATTCTGGGGCGGAATGGTCGGTTATCTGACATATGAAATAGTTTCATTTATCGAAGCAATTCCAAATAAATGGTCCAGAGAAAAGCCTCTTGCAAATTTTATGGTACCTGATGAAGTGCTTATTTTTGATAATATTCATAATACACTTTTAGCAGTTGTAATAACTTTTCTGGATGAAGACCAAGAAGATCAAAACGCGGTTGAAAAAGAATTTGAATCAGCAAGCATGCGTATTAAATCAATGCGTCAGACAATAAACAGGCAAATGCCTGATAATAATGATGAGCCGCATGAAGAAAAGTATTCACTTGCAACCACCCTGGAACCCGACACATACAGGGCTTATGTGAAAAAAATAAAGGAATATATTCATGCAGGAGATGTAATTCAGACAGTTATATCTCAGCCATTTGTATGCAAGGCACCTTTGGATCTATGGTCACTCTATCGAGCCCAGAGATATATCAACCCGTCTCCTTATATGTATTTTATGCATTTAGATGATGTTGCCCTTGTCGGGTCTTCGCCAGAGGCAATGGTCAGGCTTGAAAACAGAATTGCCACCATTCGACCTATTGCCGGCACACGGCCAAGAGGAAGAAACGAGCAGGAGGACAGAGCTCTTGCAGATGAACTTCTTGGCGATGAAAAGGAACGGGCGGAACACCTGATGCTGGTTGACCTGGGACGAAACGATCTTGGCCGTGTGGCAGAAGTGGGAACTGTCCAGGTAACAGATTTAATGATTGTGGAAAGGTATTCCCATGTAATGCACCTTGTTTCCAATATATGCTGTGATCTGCGGCCTGATTGTGATGTATGGGATCTTCTTGCTGCTGCATTTCCGGCAGGCACCCTGTCCGGCGCTCCAAAGGTAAGAGCAATGGAGATTATCGCTGAACTGGAAAAAGAGCCGAGAGGCCCTTATGGAGGTGCAGTGGGTTATATTTCGTTTCATGGGAATATGGATATGGCAATCACCATAAGGACTGCCTGTGTTGAAGAAGGGCTGCTTACAGTTCGGGCAGGAGCCGGAATAGTTGCGGATTCCGATCCAGAGTGTGAACGCATAGAAACCGTTAATAAGTCTATGGCCATACAAAAAGCACTGGAACTTTTGTATCAACGGCATTAATTTGAGAAAAAGCATAAAGGAAAAAAGCAATGATACTGATGATTGACAATTATGATTCATTTACTTACAATCTTGTTCAATATGTTGAGCAGCTTGGTTTTCGAGTCAAGGTTATCCGAAACGACGCTGTGTCTGTTGCAGACATTGCTTCCCGGGCTCCTTCTTGTATAATAATATCGCCTGGACCGGGCAGGCCTGAATCAGCCGGCATAATTATTCCAGTGATAAAACATTTTTCCGGGCATGTTCCTATTCTCGGAGTATGCCTTGGTCATCAGGCCATTGCCGTTGCCTTTGGCGGAAAAATAATTTCAGCAAAAAAGATTATGCATGGGAAAACTTCTCTTATTAATGCTGACGGGAAAACTTTGTATCATGGCATGCGAAAACCTTTTAAGGCCATGCGTTATCATTCCCTGGCTGTTTCAAGAGAAAATTTTCCACAATGCCTGGAAATAAGCGCGGAAACAGAAGACGGCGAAATTATGGGAATACGGCATTGCACACATTGCACGGAAGGAATTCAGTTTCATCCTGAATCTATTATGACACCTGTGGGTAAGCGTCTTTTAAGAAATTTTATAGAGTATTCAAAATCTCAAAATTGATGGCTAAGCACACGTATTCTTAAATACGATTACGTATAATTATGGGTTCATTGTCCAATTTTCAGGAAGCCTAAAGTGCCTAAAGTGCCTAAAGTGCCTAAAGTGCCTAAAGTGCCTAAAGTGCCTAAAGTTAAGGTGTCGCTTCGCTCC
>CAYYMU010000244.1:0-3047 GCA_964472445.1 uncultured Desulfobacteraceae bacterium | reverse complement strand
AAAGGCAAAAAATACGATATATAAATCATATATTGGTGCAATACAGTGTGTGAAACGCTATCATTTTAAAAGCACTCTATTCTAATCTAAATTATAATTGCTGTAAACAGTTTTGGGCTGTAGAAAATTTGCGTTATTCAACTGAGCCAAGCCGGGCATTATAAACAAACTCACGACTGGCTGAAAACTCCTTGTACATATCAATTGCCTTATTACGCAGCACATTTTCCACCAACTCAATGCCGCGTCTATCCAATTCGTTTCGCCATTCCGGATGTAACGGGCCTTCATCAAAACCTGTGAGCTTTTCCATTTCCGGACCATCTCCCGCAATAACCAGAGAACGCACACCCGACCAGAGAATTGCCCCGAAACACATGGCACAGGGCCGCCAGCTTACTACAATCTGATGGGGTGGAAAACCGGGAGCACCCAGATCATAGGATTCAAGTTGCTTTTGCGCCAGTGATATTGCCATAATTTCAGCATGAGCGGAGGAACAATGAAGCGGTAAAACTCGATTGACACCAATTACAATAAGCCTGCCTGAATCTCGCTCGAAAATACCGGCCGCAAAAGGGCCACCGGTTTTACGTTGGAAGTTCATTCGGGAGAATTCAATTACTGCTGCCATCCGGTCATCGTTTGCCGGGAAATATGCCGGCAGTTCATTTAATTTATTGATTGCCCAGGCAGGCAGACCTAACGTAAAATTTGTATTTGCGTTGTTAAAGGATTTTGAATTATTCATGATATTTTATTTTTGGTGGATGTTTTTTCAGGCCAGCAAATCAGTAATTGTTTTTTTGATATCCTTGAACAGATAAGGTTTTACAAGAGCCGCGCAGAAACCAAACTCTTTATATCTTGCCATTGCCGGATCATTGGAATATCCACTTGCGACAATAATTCTGGCATTGGGATTCACCTCAAGAATTTTGGTGGCAGCCTCTTTTCCTCCCATGCCGCCGGGAACAGTCAAATCCGTGATAATCAAGTCAATGGGTTCCTGGGAATTCAAGGAATCCGTATATATCTGTATTGCCTCGGCACCATCTTTTGCGAGCACGACATTGATACCCATTTGCTCAAGCATGGCTTTTGTGATTTTCCTGATCTGATCTTCGTCATCCATAACCAGGATTTTGTGCCGCCCGACAAAAGGGGCTGGTTCTTCTGTAATATTGTTATTTATCGCGTCCTCCTGGTGAGAAGACGCAGGCAGTAAAATGGTAAATGTCGATCCATTGCCAGACATGGAACTGACCGATATACTTCCGTTGTGTTTGTTGATAATAGACTGGCATATTGCCAGACCAAGTCCGCTCCCCATGCTTTTTGTCGAAAAATAAGGATCAAATATTTTATCAATATACTGAAGATTTATACCTATTCCGCTGTCCGAGATTTTTATCTTTACATGCTTGTTTTTTAAGCCTGAGGCTTCTATATGGCCGTCATCGGTAACAACATTTGCACAGATAATCCTGATAAGGCCGCCGCCCGGCATAGCGTGATCTGCATTCAAGACAATATTTTGAATAACCTGGCTTATCTGGCCCTGGTCAATGTCAACAAGGTAAAGATCATCCGGAATATGAAAATCACACGAGCTCTTACCCCCATGCAGAACAAAATTTGCGGAGTCACGTATAACTTCCCGCAGAGAAGAAATTTTCTTGATTGGTTCCCCTCCCTTGGAGAATGTGAGCAGTTGGTGGGTCAGACCCTTGGCGCGGTTGCATGCCTTTTCAGCCGCATTTAAGACCTTCCTGGTTTCAGCCTTCATAGTATGATCAAATAATGCCATATCAATGTTACCGGCAATTGCCATCAGAATATTATTGAAATCATGCGCAATGCCGCCGGCTAAAAGTCCGATGGACTCAAGCTTTTCAACTTTTAACAGATTTTTTCCCTCCTTTTTTCGCGATTCAATATCCCGTACTACTGTAATAAAATATTCTCCGTTCTTAAACTCTGAATATTTGAGGGCAACCTCAATCCAGAATAATTCTCCATTTTTTTTCTTTGCCCGCCACTCGAAAATCTGCGGACCATCTGTAATTGCAGCTTGAAATTTTTCAGATGCCTCTAACCTGGAATACGGAGGCTTGCCTTCGCTGATGTCTTCAATTTCCAGCCTTAAGGTTTCCTCACGAGTATAACCACCGAACATTTCCAGCATTGACTTGTTGACATCAAGAATCTTTCCGTCCGGTACCTTTTGGATAAAAATTGCATCATTAGTAGAGTTGAAAATATCCTGGTATTTTACTTCAGACAGTTTTCGTTCCTGGATTTGTTCGGCAAGTTTGATATTGGCCTGATATAATTCCTTGGTTCTGTCTGTTATTGCATTTTCAAGGTTTTCCTGATGTTTGCGGAGTTCCTTTTCCGCATTTTTTCTAATTTCAATTTCCTTTTCTCTTTCCATGTTGGACTTAATTGTCTCGATAATTAACGTGTGTATTCTTTTTGAAATGAAGAATAAACATAATAAGAATATCAGGAGCATCACGGCCATGGCGTTTGTAATTTCGGTTCCAACGCTAAAAAACCTGACAACAAGAGGCAGGAATGCAGGAATGCTGAAAAACAGGAAACCATTGTTTAATGCAGCGCTGGTCACAGAGACGCCGAGAACCATCCCGCCAACAACAAAGGAAACAAGGGTCTGATGCGGCAAAGAACCTTCCGGAAACATGAAGAGAGAGACCATGCCCCATGCCATTCCTGTCAGCGCTATGCCAAGAAGCTGGATGTGTTTGTTTTTTTTAGCCTGGGAATAGGTGGCAAGTTTAGCATAATGTGAGTGGATCGCTTTGAGAATCAGAATAGCGGCAAAGACTGCCAGCCATGTTGCCAGTCTTGAGTGAGGCACTGTATCCCTGAGCATATATGCCAGGATAAAAGAATTTAGCAGATTGGCTAAGAATGTAATCAGGTAGCTGGAATTTGCCTGCCTCACCAATCGAATATACAGTTTTTCAGAATGGTCGTTTTTCATCAAGCCTCCGTCAGATGGTTTTTCCTTGGAGTTTTGT
>CAYYMU010000243.1:0-3054 GCA_964472445.1 uncultured Desulfobacteraceae bacterium | reverse complement strand
TACCGCTTTAAGTAAAACAGCCCCTTTTAGGGGCAAACCAAAGCCGGGCCCTCTGGACCCGGATCTTTACTTGAAAGGGTTTCAAAAATGTCCGAACAAAAAATAACATTGCCTGTTGCCGGTATGCACTGCGCAAATTGCGCCATGAGCATTGAAAGTGGTGTTAAAAAACTTGATGGCGTTAAAGATGCAATTGTTAATTTTGCGTCTGAACAGGCTGTAATAAGTTTTGACCCCGAAATCTTGAATCTTAAAGACCTGGTCGATCAAATTCACAGTTCCGGTTTTACTGTTGCTGTAACAAAAATTGAACTGTCCATAACCGGTATGAGCTGTGCCAATTGTGCAGCAAACATAGAGAGTTCGTTATACAAAAAAACAACGGGTATTATAAGCGCATCTGTAAATTTTGCCACAGAACGGCTTACAGCGGAATATATTGCCGGGGTGACTTCTGTTAATGATATTGTTTCGGTTATACAAAAGGCCGGATACAGCGCAATTTTGCCGGATGAAGTTATTGAAGGCGAAGACGCAGAGCAGGCCCTGCGAAATTTGGAGATAAAGGATCAGACACGAAAACTTGTTTTTGGGGTAATTTGTGCCCTTCCTCTCTTTATTCTCAGCATGGGACGTGATTTTAATTTTATAGGTTTGTGGAGCCATGCGCCATGGGTGAACTGGTTTTTCTGTGCCCTTGCCACGCCGGTTCAGTTTTACACTGGGTGGGATTTCTATAAGGGCGGAATAAAAAGCCTGAAAAATAGAAGCGCCAACATGGATGTTCTTGTGGCCATGGGTTCCTCGGCGGCTTATTTTTATTCTCTGGCGGTTCTTATCCTTCCCGCTCTGGGAGGTCATGTTTATTTTGAGACCTCAGCAGTTATTATTACTTTGATTAAACTGGGAAAGATGCTCGAATCACGCACAAAGGGGAAAACCGGAGGCGCAATCCGCAAACTCATGGGTATGCGCCCAAAGATTGCCACGATTATCCAAGACGGCGTTGAAAAAGAGATTCAAATAACAAGGGTCCAAAAGGGTGATACTATTATTGTCAGGCCGGGGGAACGCATCCCTGTGGATGGGGTTATTCTGGAGGGCAAATCCTCTCTGGACGAATCCATGCTGACGGGTGAACCTTTGCCTGTGGACAAAAGTGCCGGAGACCGGGTTGTAGGTGGAACAATCAATGGAGAAGGCCTTTTAAAATTTCATGCCGTGGCCATAGGAAAAGAAACCGTTCTTGCGCAGATTATTCGTCTTGTTCAGGATGCTCAGGGGAGCAAGGCTCCCATACAATCGCTTGCAGACCGGGTGGCGGCCATCTTTGTCCCGATAGTTATTGCGATTGCCTTTGCTACATTTTTATTGTGGTGGGCAATTACCGGTGAATTTGTGCCGGCCATGATCCGGCTGGTAGCGGTGCTTGTAATTGCCTGTCCATGCGCCTTGGGGCTGGCCACACCAACGGCCATAATGGCCGGCACTGGAAAAGGTGCGGAAAAAGGCATTTTGTTTAAAAAAAGTGAGGCCCTTGAGACAGCGACAAAACTCGATACAATTGTGCTGGACAAAACCGGCACTATTACAATGGGCAAACCTGCCGTGGTTGACATTTTTTCTTTTGACCCTGGTTTTGCAGACCAGGATCAGCTCTTGAAACTTGCGGCTTCGATTGAGAAAGGATCAGAGCACTCTATTGGCAAAGCCGTTGTGAAAAACGCGCAAACAAAAAGCATTGATCTCTGGGAACCTGAAAATTTCAAAGCATGGGGAGGTTTTGGCGTTGAGGCCACGATACAGGGCAAGTCTGTAAAACTGGGCAAGCCGGAATGGTTTCGAGATGCTGGAATCAATATTGAAAAAGCAGAAGATAAAATAGACCAGCTTCAGTCAAAGGGCAAAACTGTAATGCTTGTGGTGCAGGAAAAAGAACTGTCCGGCCTTATTGCAGTATCTGACACACTTAAGCCCGAATCAAAGGCAGCAATAGAGCAGCTCCAGAACCAGAATCTTAAGGTAATCATGCTGACAGGGGATAATCTTAAAACCGCCCGGGCAATTGCTTCAAAAGTGAATATTGATGAGATTTTTGCCGGAGTCCGTCCTGAAGAAAAGTCATCTAAAATCAAACAGCTTCAGAAACAAGGAAAGAAAACCGGAATGGTGGGAGATGGAATAAATGACGCTCCCGCCCTTGCCCAGGCTGACGTGGGGTTTGCAATAGGGACAGGTACGGATGTGGCCATTGAAGCCGGAGATATTATCCTTTCCAGCGGAAGTTTAACCGGTGTATCCCGTGCAATCAGACTTAGCAGCGCCACCATGAAAACAGTAAAACAGAACCTTTTCTGGGCGTTTTGCTATAATATCGTGCTGATACCTGTTGCAGCAGGAATTCTTCAACCCTTTGACGTTTTTCCAGTATTTTTAAGGCAGCTTCATCCCATTCTGGCAGCCTTTTCCATGTCCTTAAGCAGTATCTCGGTGGTAGCAAACAGCCTTCGCCTGTATCATGCAAAAATCAATTAATCCAATTCAGGACTTCAAGCCACGCAAATCAAAAAGAAAATGTAATTACTCAGCCACCGATCTACGCTGATTATCACGGATGTTTTTTTATAATTCTGTGCTATTGGTGTTTTGCAGCAGAGTAATTAATGGGATTGGCTGATAGGGAAAGATACGTCAAGGTTTTGACGATGCAGGGCGAAAAAAGGATTCAGCTTTTACCTCGCTAAATTTCAGTTAGCTTTGGGGATGCCCAATAATCCGTTCCCAACTACGTCCCAACTGCATGAAGTTTTTATACAAATAACGATCAAGCTCTCTTGCGCCGCCGAAAAGGTTACCCGTCAGGCCGCAGACTTTCCCGGCGTCAAGTGAAGTGCCTTAGGTAAGTTATTCTTTTATTGAAACTGCCTTAAAAAATGTGTAGCAAAAGACTCCGTCATCTTCGGTTGTTCTATAAAGGCCTTTGATTCCTTCATCAAATTTCTCTCCATTAATTAGCCCAGATTCAATGGAGGATTCGCGAACACCCTCAATCAT
>CAYYMU010000242.1:0-3062 GCA_964472445.1 uncultured Desulfobacteraceae bacterium | reverse complement strand
GCCGCTTTTCATTGCCATCTCGATCAAAACGCCGGGTAATGAAGTGGCGTCTATCACCTTCATCCAGCAAGCGACAGGGCATCATGTCTATACCACATGCTTTCGCCATGAGGTGATAGACATACTCCATTGTCCCATACCCCATCGGATCACCAAAGGTTTCCTTATCTTTATTGTGTTCGCTGACACCATCAAATTTCATTATGAAATGAGTAAACCCTTCCGGTACATCTGTTTGCCCTGATCGCACTTGGGTGAAATCATCGTTAAACGCGAGTACCGCTTTTGGTCTGGCGCCACCTGCACTCACACCTACAGACAATAATGCCATCATTGCTTCTTTATCTTCTTGGCCCTGTGCGCCAAGGGTTACCCTGAACTGTTTTTGCTTATCTAAAATCTCCTGGGCAATAGAAACCAAAGATTGAATTTCAATATATTGTGAAGCGTTTAAGTTTTTTATTTGGGTAGCAGGATGATATGTTAATGCCCCCATGCCACGCTTTCCTGTATATTTAAGACGCTGTATTGGTGTAATGTCAGCTGTCGATTTGCCTTGGCTGGCTATCCAGGCATTTAATACAGCATTGCCAAAATCATCAGGCAATGAGTCCGCTATCATTCCAGGTAACCCATTGAAGACAAAAGGATCAGCTTCTGGAAATGAATATATTTTTCGAGATAAAGGCATTTTTATGGGCGATAGCTCTATACCTGTTTTGATAAAGCGAGGTTCAAATTCGAATGAGCCAATACCTGTTTCAGTATTGAAGCTGACAGCACCGACATCATGCTCTTTATATTTTACACTGACGACATCCTTTACCATGAGAATTTATCCTCTTTGATCTGAGTATTCCTTTTCTTAGATTTTGATGCTCGTTGCCGTTCTTGGCCTTTGAGTTTCGCCAACTGTATTGGGGATACTTCTTGTGCAGGTATAAACATATTGAGTTGGTCTGCTATATCCATTGAGACTAATATAGCGACAAGATTCTTTAGCTGAACTTTCCCTTTTTCAGCATTAAGAATAGACCTTCTATTTAGGCCAGCTCGTGATGCCACTTCAGCCTGAGTTAAATCAGCATTGAGCCTGACTTGTTTCAGCCTATTGCCTAATTCTTCCGCTATAGCGATTGGAGACATATTTTCAAGTTTCATAATGTTACCCATTTAGCACATTAAGTGGCTTTATTGCACTTAAAGTAAGCTTTTAGGTACATTGTAACTAAAATAATTAAAAAAGCAACTTATTTTTTTAAGGTGCGCAAAATGTAACATTAAATACGTAGAATGCCGTTAATGCGTATTAATATGAACTTTATGACGAATGATTAAATATAACGCAGAAATCAGCGGGGAGCGTAGCGAATCCGCTGCATTGATTGGTTATAGCTGTAAACAGGGGAGAAAAGATTGTTAAAAAGCATAAATATCAATTGCTTTAGCAAGTTATTTACTTGCTTATGGATGACCCGCATATCCCGGGCTTTTTTATTTAAGGAAAATTAATATTTGCTTTTTGACGATATAAACTTATAAACTAACAAATTTTTGCATAACTGCCATTTTTCCCGTGATGCGGCGTCAGGGTCAAACTTCAATCCTCGAAATGTTCAATATATTCCTGTAGTTGAAATTTTAGCCTTCCTTGCCTGACGAAAAAATGTCGCGTTCTGCAAAGGTCTCACTGAGGACCCTCTCTAAAGTCTATCTTATTCAATTGACTCACAAGGCCGTTTTTTTTATATTACTCGGAAAAAGGGAGAATGATGAACTTGTTTGAGAACAGCAATTCTGGTATAGGCGCTGAGGAATTCAGAGCCGAAATTCCAGTTACACCGGAAGAGAACTTTGTTAACAGCCTGTATGCTTCAGTAGATGAAGCGACTGCATGCGGACTGGACCGGCTGCGTAGTGAAGAGGGTATTATTCCAACTTGTAAATTAGGTTGTTGTCACTGTTGCCGGTTTCATATAATTATGAACATTGCAGAGGCCCACAACCTGGCGCAATATGTCAAGCGTGAATTTTCAGCAGACCAGATAAACGGCCTTTGTATGCGAACGCAACAATGGCATGAGTGGGACAATTCCAGGCCGGGCAGATATCCGTCAGCCAACATCGACAAACAGACAGATCTTTCCAACTACGACCATTGCTGCCCTTTGCTGGTAAATGGCGAATGCAGCGCCTATCCTGTCAGGCCAGTCGTGTGTCGAACACATTTCGTCTGTTCGAATTCCCTGTTTTGCTGCGCACTAAACGATCCAGAATCTACAGAAGAAGCTCCGGTGGTACTCAAGTCTGTTTTGGAAGCGACAAGCCCTTTTTCAATGGCAATAAAGGAACACATCGAAAGCGCAGGCTTGGATTGTTCCCGGTCAACAATGCTTCTTCCCCATTGGCTGGCAATTAAAATGGGTTGGGATTTCGCTATATCGCCGACCGGTTAGTTCAAAGCCGGGCGTATAAAAACTATTATTTTGTATTTTAACGTTTCTTTTTACTTTTTTTAAAATGTCTGCCTTGCGGTTTTTTATTTTCGGCGTATTGAACCCGAATTTTTCGATTATCAATTTTTGCGCCGTCCATTGATTTTAACACTTTATCCGCAACACTTGCTTCAACTTCAAAAAAGGAAAATTCCCGCATTATTTCTATTGGGCCAATCTTTTCAGAGCTTATTCCAGATCTGCTGCATATAGTTCTTATTATAGTGCCTTTTTTTAGATCGTCCATAGATCCTGAATTTAAGAAAAACCGTTTCGATTTTCCATGCGCTAAATTTTTCTGTGGTCGATCTTTTTTTACAGGACGACGAACATTTTCACTCTTTTTCAAGGATGCATTTATGTCTTTGGAATCTTTATAATAATTAATAAAGCGGTTAAATTCAATTGAAACAAACTTTTGAATGAGCTCTTCTTTTGTAAGCCCGCTTAGTGTATTATAGACTGGCGGCAGGAAACGCCCTATTTCTTTCTGATCCACTTTAACTTCTACCATTTTACTGATCATGGAATAGAGCTGTTTTTCACAAATTGCATATCCTTCCGGGA
>CAYYMU010000241.1:0-3075 GCA_964472445.1 uncultured Desulfobacteraceae bacterium | reverse complement strand
AGGGGCATTCGGGACGTCCATTTGTAAAACAGTTGACAGCTTAGCATACTGATGATATTGAATTTATTATGCCACGATTAGCGAGATTAGATGCACCTGGTGTGGTGCACCATGTAATTATACGGGGAATAGAACGTAGAAAGATATTCAGAGACAGCCATGACCGGAGCAATTTTCTTGAACGACTCAGTAAGCTGGTACCTGAAACAAACACGTCCTGCTATGCATGGGCGCTCATGTCCAACCACGCCCATTTCCTGTTCCGGTCAGGAGATGCAGGATTATCGACCCTGATGAGGAGACTTCTTACAGGATATGCGGTGAGTTTTAACCGCAGACACAAGAGGCATGGCCAGCTTTTTCAAAACCGTTACAAGTCCATAATCTGCCAGGAGGATATTTATCTAAAAGAACTGGTTCGTTACATACATTTGAATCCTTTAAGGGCAAAGGTTGTTTCTGATATTTACGAGCTTAACAAATATGATTACAGCGGTCACAGTGTGCTGACTGGTAATAAGAAGTGTGAGTGGCAGGATACTGAATATGTGTTATCGTATTTTAGCAAAAGGCTTGGCGCTTCGAGGAAGCATTATATTACCTATATGGAAGAAGGGATTAAACAAGGCAGACGACCGGAGCTGGTAGGAGGTGGCCTGATTCGAAGCCTTGGCGGCTGGGCCGAAGTTAAGAAAATACGGTTGAGAGGTCAGGATCGCATTAAAGGAGATGAGCGGATACTTGGCGAGAGCGATTTTGTTCTGGAAGTTCTGTCTCAGGCGGATGAGAAGTACTCTCGGCATTATGAACTAAAAAACCAGGGATATAATCTTGAACGCCTTGAGCAGAGAGTTGTCGAGATATACGGAATTAATAAAAAAGAACTTCACTTGAAGGGGCGGCAGAAAACGCGATCAGAAGCAAGGAGCCTGCTATTTTACTGGGCAGTTCGTGAATTAGGCATGAGCGGAACTTCGCTGGCAAAACAATTTAAAATGAGCCAATCCGGCGTAGTTTATGCTGTGAATAAAGGGGAAAGAATAGCCAAAGAGAGGAATTATCATCTGCTCGAATGAGTTACTGATTTACCAATGGACGTCCCGAATGTGCCCAGCAACTGCTTTATTCCATTTATTCGAGCAACAAGTTATATTAATAGCGGGGAGGATAAAGAATGACTGATAACGCCTTAGCCGTTTTTGAAAACTATAAAATCCGCCGTCATTATGACGAGCAGAATGAAACATGGTATTTCTCGGTGGTTGATATATTACAGGTTCTGATACAACAGCCGGATTATCAGGCGGCGCGAAACTACTGGAAAGTTCTGAAAAATCGCTTGAAAAAAGAAGGCAGTGAGTCGGTTACAAAATGTAACCGACTGAAAATGGAAGCAGCGGACGGAAAGAAATACCTGACCGATGTTGCCGATCCTGAAACACTGCTCCGTTTGATACAATCAGTTCCCAGCCCCAAGGCTGAACCGATAAAACTGTGGCTGGCAAAAGTCGGTTATGAACGCATTCAGGATATGAGCGACCCTGCCCGTTCGCTTGACCGCGCCCGCGAATTCTGGCAGCAGCACGGCAGAAGCGAAAAATGGATTCAACAGCGAATGATGGGGCAGGAAACCCGCAACAAGCTCACCGATTACTGGCAGGATCATGAAATAACCAAAGAAGAGGAATATGCCATTTTGACCAATATTATTCATCAGGAATGGAGCGGTGTTTCCGTCAAGAAGCACAAAGATATCAAAGAGCTTAAAACGCAAAATCTGCGTGATCACATGAGCGAAGCGGAGCTTATTTTTACCGCTCTTGCGGAACTATCAACACGACAAATTGCCGAAAGTGTCAATGCCACTGGTATGCCTGAAAATAAAGAGGCAGGAAAAAAGGGCGGAAAGATCGCTAAAAGAACTCGCCAGGAATTGGAAGAAAAAACCGGTAAAAGCGTGATAACTTCAGAAAACTATCTTCCCCTGTCAAAAAAAATCAAAGCAGTTAAAAGAAAAAGGCAGTAGGACTGACAAAGAATGATTGTTTCATCGCTGAAGAAATAGGGGTCAATTAGATTTGGATCTCAAGATATTCCGAATGAATCGTATGGTAATTCCCCAAGAAAGAATCGCGAAGAGATTAGGTGTAATACAAAGGACAGTATCGAACCATTTAGAAAAAATGGCAGAGCTGCCAAATTTTCTAAATGCCGATTTATCGAAAGGATTTACTGTTCCACAGGTGGCTGAAAAGCATGGGTGGACAGAACCCCTCGTCTGGTCTATTGCCTTAGAAGGAAAAGACGATCTTGATAGATTTAAGGCACTTAACTGGGGTCTGCGGACATGGGACACGTGGAACTGGAATAATTGTGATAAACGTTTCGGAGACGATTGGCCTGCCCGCCATCGCTCTCGTCCAAAGGAGGCAGCCAGCATCCCTCAAGACTTTCGCTCAGGCGAAGCTGGCGGGCGCGATTTCCAAAACACCCCTGCCAAAAATGAGACCCGAGTGAATTCCATTTTAATCAATGATTACCTTCGGATTTTAGATCAAAGCGGCTGGCAGGAAACCCATATTTTTCAGGCACCACTCTCCTCAGAGCGTTTTAAGGCAAATGTAGTATCCGCCATGCAAAAGAAAAAAATAATCGGTGTAACCAGCAGATACGTCATCATTTTAAAGAATAAACCAAATCAAGATTAAAGGAGGTGTATTATGCTATTAATCGAACCCGTCTGCCATAGCTCCTATCAGGCCGGTTAATTAAGTGGGGATTTAACAAGCCACACAGTTGAGTCTTTTTGGTTTGCGGAAGGCATAGCGGGCAGGTGGGAAGTGGCTGAGGATGGCTATGAAGAGCAGATTATTATCCCAAAGGAGAAGAGGGAGCTTGCTGCCAAAGAGGGTATTAGCACAGAAAACAAGCAGAAAGTGACAGTCAGGCTAATAAATCTAAAAACAGGAGAATCCTACATTGCCCGGTTGGCCATTACCGGAAATCATCAAATCTATTTACCAACAGAAATACAAAAGATGCTAAAGGATTCAGGGACAGCCCGAATCCAGATTC
>CAYYMU010000240.1:0-3077 GCA_964472445.1 uncultured Desulfobacteraceae bacterium | reverse complement strand
AGGGTTTAATTATTTCTTTAATTTTTTTTTCCATATCGTTTTGCTATGTTAAATTTGTGGCTTTCAAATAACTAAATCATAACTCAACAAAATTGATAAACTCGTAAAAAGTCACGAATTTAACCGCAGATGGCTAAGTAAAAAGGTTTACCCGCCTTTGGCGGCGCCGGAGGCGACCAGGGTTCATATACAAGGCGTAGTATTTTTTCAGGATCGAAGGCATACATATAGTATGTCGAGGGTCTGAAAAAATACTACAACACAGTAGATGGGACTTTTTACGACGCCATCAAAATTAACTTGATAATGTTAAATGGAGAGTACTGCGCTATTTTTACCACGAAGAACACGAAGTAATCGAAGATAAAGAAAAAAACCCTTCGTGTTCTTCGTGGTTATCAATAATAAAATTGTCTGATTTAATGACATCGAAACATAATTTTTGATATGTTTGAAAATTA
Organism: uncultured Desulfobacteraceae bacterium; assembly: GCA_964472445.1. Taxonomy (GTDB): domain Bacteria; phylum Desulfobacterota; class Desulfobacteria; order Desulfobacterales; family ETH-SRB1; genus CAYYMU01. The sequence goes on along the minus strand of CAYYMU010000240.1, from coordinate 2,616 downwards.
TTTCTGTCCGCAGTGCTGCAAAGCGAACAAATTTTACTTTTTACGAGTTCATCAAAATCGAGTTATAGTTACTTAAAAGCGTTCTGAAATCAACCTAAAAATATTGATATTTACAACATCGTAAGTTAAGAAGAATTGTTTTAACAGAAAAGCCAGGGACAAAATAAAATGACTCTTGATGAAATTATAAAAGCAGCACACGGGGAAAAAGAGGCGGATATTCTTTTAACCAATGTTAAAATTGTTAATGTCTTTTCCGGTGAAATAGTGGCCGGCAACATAGCTGTTGCAGACGGTTATATTGTCGGGTTTGGTTCATATTCAGCAAAAAAAACAGTGGATATGAAGGGACGGTTTGTGTGCCCGGGTTTTGTTGATTCTCATTTTCACATAGAAAGTTCAATGACATGTATTACTGAATTTGCACGGGCCGTAATTCCATCCGGCACAACAGCTGTTATTGCAGACCCTCATGAAATAGCAAATGTGCTTGGGGCTGATGGAATAAACTACATGCTTGAATCAAGCAAAAACCAGCCTATGAACATATATTTTACCTTGTCTTCATGTGTTCCCGCGACAGACATGGAAACCTCAGGAGCAAAATTAGGCGTTGATGAGCTTCTGCCTTTTATTAGTAATGACAGGATAGTTGCCTTGGCTGAAATGATGAACTATCCGGGTGTAATATACAGAGACCCTGAAGTATTAAAAAAAATTGAGCTGGCAAAAATTCACAGAAAACCTGTTGACGGCCATGCTCCGGGGCTGACAGGAAAAGATCTTTATGCCTATATTGCCGCAGGCATTTCAAGCGATCATGAATGCACAACAGCCGGCGAAGCCAGAGAAAAGCTGGATGCGGGCATGCATATTATGATTCGCGAGGGAACTGCGGCCAAAAATTTATCATCACTTATACCGATTATAAATGAAAGGTCTTCAAGGCGTATTATGTGGTGTGCGGATGACAGGCATCCATATGATATCATGCAGCATGGCCATATTGATTCAATGGTTCGCAGGGCCATAAAGTCCGGTATAGATCCTGTTGTAGCCATTCAAATGGCAACAATAAATCCTGCGGAATATTTTGGCATAAACGATATAGGCGCAATCGGGCCTGGAAGGCGGGCAGATTTACTTGTATTTTCGGATATTCATAATCTGCGAATTGAACAGGTTTATACCAGTGGAATTCTGGTAGCGGAAAACAGTCAAATGTCGCCTGAAATCTCCAGGCCGGTTTCCATACCATCTAAGCCATCTATGAATGTTAAGCTTGATGCAATAGATTTTTCCATTACCGTTAAATCAAACCATATAAGGGTTATTGATGTTGTGCCGGATCAGGTAATAACAGCTCAAAGTGTTTTGGAAGTTTCTACGTCAGGAAACAAGGCTGTTGCCGACATTTCCCGTGATATTTTAAAGATTGCGGTTATTGAAAGGCATACTGGCTCAGGCAATATGGGCAAAGGTTTTGTAAGGGGTTTTGGATTAAAAAAAGGTGCCCTTGCATCAAGTGTAGCGCATGATTCACACAACATAATAGTCGTAGGAACAAATGACGAAGACATGAAAGAGGCTGTGCTTGGTGTTGTTAAAATGGGCGGGGGCCTTGCAGCGGTATGCGATAATAAAATATGCGCATCTCTTGCCCTTCCTGTCGCAGGCCTTATGTCTCTGGAGCCTTTAACTGTTGTAAATGAGAAGCTTGATAATATTTTTAAATCTGCCCGCGAATTAGGATCAGCGCTTCACGATCCTTTTATGGCTTTATCATTTTTAGCCCTTCCGGTTATTCCCGAGCTGAAGCTCACAGACAAAGGTCTTGTAGATGTAAGGCAATTCCGTATAGTGCCTCTTTTTGCAGATTAGTATGGATTATAACTCTTTTAAATGAATTTTAAAGAAAAAGAAAAAAGATTGATAGAGCTTTATGATGAGTTTGAAACACATGCTCTTGAATATAAAGAAAAAGCTATCTGCAAACCAGGCTGCGCTTATTGCTGCATACATTTTGGGTCAGTGGATATTATAACTCTGGAGGGGATTATAATCAGACGACGTGTAAATGGTTTTGCAGGGCCATTGAAAAAAGAAGTTAAAAAAAAGATCGCTAAAAACAGAAAGCTAAAAGAAAAACAGCAAACTGCTCAATGCCCCTTTTTAAAAAAAGACAAAACCTGCCTGATATATGCTGTAAGGCCTTTCAGCTGCCGGCAGCTTTATTCTCTGCGGAAATGTGACGGGCACGGGCCCACTGTGCATCGCAAGGCAGTTGATTTAGCTAAAAATACTGTTAAAAAACTGCAGGGCTTAGATTATACGGGCTATTCCGGACATATAAGTTTTATCTTACACCTTCTTGATAAACCGGATTTTAGAAAGTTCTACCTTGCAGGAGGGCTCGATCCAGGTAATATTATGGATTTTGGAAAATCACACGGCATTATTATTAATTACAGCCAGGCATAGTATTTTTGGCTCTTCTCCAATTTAGTTGGAGAAGAGGGTCCAAGGGTTCAAGGGTTTGTTTTCTAAAAACTTTATCAGCACTTTTGATGTTTTTTCGCTTTCTGCTATATCTTTTTTTATGTAAAGCATCCTGAT
>CAYYMU010000239.1:0-3084 GCA_964472445.1 uncultured Desulfobacteraceae bacterium | reverse complement strand
TTAACACTCTGTTTGGAATAGAGATTATTTTTTCCTCCACACGGCGTGGTAAAGGTCTTAAGTACTTTTTTGTTTGGTGTTTATAATCGAAGTAAAGAAGATTATAGCTGATATCCTTAAATTGAAGCAGCTCATTTGTCATACAGATCAAACAACGTTTAACTGCACGAGTACCATAAACAAGTGGATTCATATCAATAGCGATTCTATTCATATGCTCTTTCTGATTAGGAAAACTTTTCTAATTTAGCAGTGAGATAATTTTCAATTAATCGGCTTAGACTATTGTCTCTAATAGTGGTAATTTAACTAACTAATTTTCGCCATATGTAGTTAACGTCTTTTTTACCACCATCAGGTATCGTTCCTTCGGGAAGGCCCCCTAAACTTAACAGACTTTCCAAATGCCATTTCCACAATGAAGCAGTCATTTCACTTCCACTGCGATTAAAAATTAATTGATAAACTGTTACTATGGTCAACACTGCCCAAATGGTAAAAAATGAAAACCAGGCATAGAGCCAACCCCTATGTTTTTTAAAAAACAGATACTGGCTATTGAGCAATATTTTGTCTACTGCGATCGTCCCACTCAAAGCGCTTCCCCTCCCAGGGGTGTGCAAAATTACTGTGCGGTCAGTGACATAAAGTTTATATCCTTTTTTTATCAAGCGCAATGCAATATCATCTTCCTCAAAATAGAGAAATAATCGAGGATCAAACATACCTGCATCGATCAAAGCCTCTTTTCTGAAAACGCCAAAAGAACCATTGAGGCGGCTTACTGATATTGAATCACAAGCAGGTACTAAAGACCACGGAACAAGAAAACTAAATTGTCTAAATTTAGTTTGAATTCCGCTATAAAATAAAATCCTTGATAACAAATTACAATATCCAAAATGTACAGATATGGACTGTCCCCGAAGCAACTGATTGAAATCAATATCATCGTTATATTCAGGCATATGGATCACTGCGCCTGATACACCTGCAGCCATGGGCATTTCATCCAAAAAAGCGACAAGTTCCTTAAAACCTCCATTTTTAATGAAGACATCCGGATTCATAAGCGCTACAAATTGCGTTCTACAGGCAGTAATGCCCCTGTTAAGGGCAGCGCCATATCCTTCATTTCTTTTGGAACTTAATAAAGTTACATTAGGATGGCATTCTTTAATAAACTCTTTCACGCCATCATTTGAAGCGTTGTCACAGACCAAAACCGAACATTCTTCTCCGTCCAACGCATTTTCAAGATGCCGGAAGAACGATGGCAGCACTTTCATCGAATTATATGTAACGACTACAATGGTTAATTTTTTAGCTAACATCAGAAAAAATGTGCCCCATTTAAATTCAGACTTTCTTATCCCGTTTAATTATTTCCAAGATTTCTCCTGCAACGGCATTCCATGTCAATTTCTTAACTACAAAATCATGGAGAATCTTAGCCTTTTTTTCTCTTTCTTTTGGATGTCTGTATAACCAGAGTATTGTATTCGCTAATGCCTGAGAATCTTGAGGAGGTACTAATGACAAACCATCCCTGAGTTCCTGCGGGTGATCCTCAATATAAACATCATTAGCAATAACCGGCATTTCGAAAGCAGCGTAAGTTGCAAAACGGGTTGTAATTGGTCCTAGATCCTGGATGCCTTTCTTTGTCAAAACCATCAGGCCAACATCAATAGCCCCCATAACTTCAAAGAGTGATTCCGGCTGAATATAACCAATAAAAATTAACCTCGAGGTTAAATGCATTTCTTGTGACATATTTCTTAAATTATCTGTTCCAGGACCACTACCAATCATTATCATATATAGGTTTGGCATCTCTTCATGGCAGAGTTTCATAGCCTTCAAAATACTGTTTAAATCATAATACTCCCATATATTCCCAAGAAATCCCAGGTAGAAACCATCTTCAGGCAGATTCAAGTTCTTTAAGGCTTTTGAACGTTCAATTTTTTTATCCGAAGTTACATCTGCCCCATTCAGTATCATGTGAACTTTATCTGGTTTTAAACCGTAATGATCAATTATCCAGCGGCATCGAGGAAAAGAAGGAACTATTAAGCCAGCGGCCTGATGAAAGTCAGCGGCCTGATTCCTTTCTGCTTTCAATATGCGCCTCCTATCTATACCTGAAATCCGCATATTTTGAAGTAAAATGCTGTTTATTTCTATGTACAAAGGAATCTGAAAGATTATAGAACACCATCGAGGAAAAGGATTCACTTCCAACTCTCGAACATAAATCGCGTCATATTTCTTCAACAAACAGAGCATAAAAAAGAATGCTCCGCCCAATATCTTTATCCATAGCCTCCCTAAAACCGAAAATCTCCATGGCCATAAGTAATAAAAACTAACACCAGAAATCTTAGGACGGACATTTTTCGGACGCGGAACTATTGCATCTACTTTACATGAATTATTGCTGAAACCAGTTAAAACCCCCAAAGTATGCGTCTGGCAAGCATTAGGAATATCCAGCTCAACAAAAGAAAAATATAGAATTTTCATAGCGTTCATTTATTGTGCCACGTTTACAAGTTAATAATAAATTCTCAAGGCTTCCCATGTAATGGCCCTGCTTTGCTGAAAGAGATGGTCTAATCGGTTTTTGTACTTTTCAAAAATTGCAATCAATCTCCTTTCCATCATTTCCCAGCTATATTTCTTCTTACATTTTTCGCGTGCTTTTTGCCCTTTTCTTTCGTTTCAGCAAGATGATCAAAAACATATTGAATTGTTTCCGCAAGTTGTTTCGGGTTTTCAGGTTCTACAATCCAGTCACAACCCGGTAGAATCCATGGTTTTCTGTTGATATTCCTTATTTTAAAAATCAATGAGTTCCTTTTCTACTTCGGGATAAATCTCATCTATCTTTTTTTGAATCTCTATGGTTTTACTCAAGGCGGTAACGATGCGGCAATAGTGTGGCGCATCGTCCATATTTCTGCCTTTTCGATCTTTCAGATATTTGTTTAAAACCTGGTATCCGCCAATGTGATAGTTCCAGACTTTCGGTGCAATGCCTTCAAAATATTTATCTTCGTTGATGTAAATGCGCTGCTC
>CAYYMU010000238.1:0-3102 GCA_964472445.1 uncultured Desulfobacteraceae bacterium | reverse complement strand
ATGCCGCTTTGCAGCACTTGAAATTAGAATAACTTTAAACAATCAGTCTTCAGTTGTGATTAAATTAAAATTAGAAAACTGTTTGAATGTATTAAAAATCGTTAGCAAAGAACCTGTTGATATATTGTTATTAATAAAAGATTAAATCATTAGCACAATTGTTGTTTTTATTATGGCTGGTTCTTTGTTTACGATTTGTTATACATGAGTTTTTTCTGGTTTTAATTTAATTATTACCTGATATCATTATATTTTAAGGCAGCCTGTTTTACTTTTTTCGCAATTTTTTTATGAATGTTAAGATTCATAAAATTGGGCACACCTTCGTTTTTCCTGGCCAAAGCTGCAATTTCTTCAGCTGCCGCAAATTTCATTGCATATGTTATTTCCGAAGCATGGGCATCAAGGGCTCCTCTTACTAACCCGGGAAATGCGAGACAATTATTAACCGTTCTGCCGTCTTTGGCAAAGGCAGCTCCGGCGTCCCTTGCATCCTGAACCATTATTTCAGGTATTGGATTTGCAAGAGCGAGCACAATTGGATCTTTATTCATACTCTTAACCATATCTTTTGAAACCAGATTTGGCGCTGAAACACCGATAAATATATCCTTATTTTTTATTATTGTTTTTAAGGATCCTTTTTCCATATTTTGATTTGTGTTTTCTGCAATAGCCTTCTTATATGCATTCATTTTTTGTTTTCTGTTTTTATATATTGCACCTGCTGAGTCACAGATAACGATGTTTTTAAATCCATATTCTATCAACATCCTGCATGTGGCAAGGCCTGCCGCGCCAGCCCCACTGATAACTATGCTGACCTTTTCTTTTTTTCTTTTAAACATCTGCAAAGCAATGATTAATACCGCAAGGATAACAGTTGCCGTGCCATGCTGATCGTCATGGAACACGGGTATTGACAACCTTTGCTGCAATATTTTTTCAACTGCGAAACATAAAGGAGCTTTTATGTCTTCTATCATTATCATGCTGAATGTTTTTGATATGGTTTCTAAAGTATCGACTATTCGATCAATGTCATCACTGTCGACCAGGATAGGAACGCAGCTTACCTCTGCCATTTTATTGAGAATTACGGATTTGCCTTCCATGACAGGCATTCCTGCATAAACTCCGATATCGCCAAGACCCAGAATGGCGGATCCGTTTGTTGCAATACACACAGAATTCCCGATAGATGTAAGTTCCAGCGCTTTTTCAGGATTTTCGACAATATAATTACACACCTGTGCAACTCCGGGCGTATATACCATTTGCAGATCATTCAATGTGTCTATTTTTACTTTTGGTGTTACCTCTATTTTGCCGCCCTTGTGAATATTAAGAACTTCGTCCTCAATAAAAAGTATTTTGCACCTTTTGAACTTTTTTATCGCAGCAATAGTTTTTTTAAATTGTGTTTGATTATCAAAAAACATGATAAGGTCTCTAATAATATAGTGTGATGTAAGATATACTTTTGTTATATCTCCCAACATTGCGCCATATTTTCCAAGTTCTACAGCAAGCTCGCCAAAGGCTCCAGGCAGATCATGGATTCTTACCCTGATTTTTTTTATAAACTTAAAAGCGTATTTTTCATTTTGCATATTTCAAGTTCCTTTAACGCCTTAATGTGAGACCTTTGCAAAACCTCCCCTTTTGCCCAATTTCTGCGTCAGGCTCAAACTTCGATCCTCGAAATATTCAATATATTCCTGCGGTTGAAATTTTCGCCTTCCTTGAACTTGAGCAAAATTGAACATTTTGCAAAGGTCTCAATGTTTCTGAAAATTTAATTATGTTATTAGCTTTTTTATGACACGGAAAGCAAGGATAATGTTAAGCGGATTTCATGCTTTATCCACATAACCGGGCCGGCAAAGTAGCCTATGCGTAAGCCTTTGTTATTTGAAGCTTTTTTATAAAATTATACATTAACTTGAAGCTTGACACATAAGTTGTTTTCTGCCATATTTTTATTTAGCCATCTATACTTAAATTCTTGCCTTTTTACGAATTTATCATCCTTATCAAGTATTTTAAAAATCCATACTTTTCAGGAGACAGTGAATGTCTGGAGGAAAAAAAATAGCGGCCGGCATATTGATTTCCTTTGCCATACTTTCTTTTGGTACATTTGGATATATGATTATTGAAGGATGGAGGTTTATTGAAGCGTTTTATATGACTGTTATTACCATTACAGCAGTAGGATTTGGTGAGCCGCACAAGCTTGGAGACGCAGGCAGGATATTTACCACAGTATTGATTATGGGAGGAGTTGGGGTGGTTTTATACCTTGTCAGCATGATTGCCGAGTTTGTGGTTGAAGGTCAAATCAGAGAAGTTTTTGGGAGGCACAAGTTGGAAAAAAAAATAAAAACTTTAAAAGATCACTATATTTTATGCGGGTACGGTCGTGTTGGCATAACCATATGTGAAATTCTTTCCTCGAAACCCTTAGACCTGGTTGTCATAGACAATGATCCCAAAAAAGATGAATTGCTGCGTAAAAAAGGGATTCTTTCTGTCAGGGGTGAGGCAACTGATGAGGATATATTGATAGAAGCCGGTATCAAGAGTGCAAAGGGGCTTATTACCGCATTGGGGCGTGATATTGATAATCTTTACATTACGTTAAGCGCACGTGGAATCAATCCAGATCTCTTTATTATGGCAAGATCAGGAGATGTGGGCTCCGGGAAAAAACTTTTAAGCGCTGGGGCTGACAAGGTGGTTTCTCCATACCGCATAGGTGCAAGGCGTATGGCGAGAATACTGCTTCATCCAACAGTAACCGATTTTCTGGAATTATTAAGAGACGAAAAGAACAGAGGGCTTCAATTAGAAGAAATTCCTGTTCACAGCTCCTCCAGACTTATAGGGATTCCGCTAAGAGATTCTAAAATAAGACAGGATCTGGACTTGATCATCATAGCCATTAAAAAGGCTGACGGCAAAATAAATTTCAATCCATCTTTTGCCACTACTATTGATACAGACGATATTGTTATAGCCATGGGCGAAAGCAATAATTTGATGGAGCTGGAAAATATTCTGAATCCCGTAAATTGACGGTGTCGTAAAAAGTCTCAT
>CAYYMU010000237.1:0-3106 GCA_964472445.1 uncultured Desulfobacteraceae bacterium | reverse complement strand
GCTGAGGGTTAGCGCTTCACTGCGTGTCACTCGAACCCTTGAATCCTTGACCCCTCTGAGATTACACCCGCTTAATTAGAAATAACCCACTTGTTTTAGCTTAATTGACTACAACTAATCGGGAGATGATCCTTATTTAGTATTATACATATCTGCCTGTACTTTAAATACAGGCAGGGAAGTAGAAACTGTAACCGCAGGAATAAACTACTGTATTTTGAGGATTAAAAAGGCTAGATAAAATTCAAAAGTCTCAAAACATACATTTTTATATCACAAATAAGAAAAAAACACAAAAAAGATATTTCATGTTTTTAATATTTAAAGTATAAAAATTAAATTACAAGACGTGGCGAGACCTTTGAAAAATGTTCAATTTTGCTCAAGTTCAAGGAAAGCGAAAATTTTAAAACGTAGGAATACATTGAGTATTTCGAGGCTTAAAATTTGAGCCTGACGCAGTAATTGGGCAAAAGGGGAGGTTTTGCAAAGGTCTCGTGGCGGGAAGTGCTTCGTCAAAATTTTATAGACATTTTTATTCGAATTTAAAATATGAAAAAAAACACATCAGAAAAACAGGATAAATACATCAAGGCTTTAATGGATATAAGTACAGCAATAACTTCGGATCTCTATATCGAAGATATCCTAAAGCTGATTGTTATGGTTACAGCCGGAGTTACCGGTCTTGAAATTTGTTCATTATGGCTGATAGATGAAAGTGAAAACCCAAATAAAATACGCCTTAAGGCTACTCAGTCAATTGATCAGGATTATTTAAAGGACAGGTCTTTAAATTTGAATGAAGGTATAGTGGGTGATGTAGTAACTCATAAACGGCCGTGTATTGTGATGGATGTTCTAAAAGAGCCCAGGTTTAAAGAAAAAGATATGGCTGAAAAGCTCGGGCTGGTATCTATGCTGAGTATTCCGCTTCAGATAAAGGACGAAAAAGTAGTTGGTGCCTTTAATTGTTTTACCGCACATCCTCATAAGTTTTCTGAAACAGAAATAAACATGATTACAACAGTTGCTAATCAGGCTGCTATAGCCATTTTTAACACCGAATTGATGGTTAAAACCAAGGTTGTCCAGGAAGAGCTGGAAACGCGCAAGATGGTTGAACGGGCCAAGGAAATACTTATGCTGCGACGCAATAAGACCGGAGAAGAGGCTTATTGCTGGATTAGAAAACGGAGTATGGATACCCGCAAATCCATGCTATCAGTGGCCGAAGCGATTTTGCTTTCGGAAGAGCTTGAATAATTTTATCGATATTTGGATATGGATTTACAAAAATTCACTTGACATAATAGTTCGACATAATTTATTAATGAGACTTAAAAAAGCTTTTTACAATGATGTATGAAGTTTTTTTTTGATTTTTGAGAAGACAAAGGCGTCTTTCCTCTATAAGGGGGAGACGTCTTTTTTATTTTTATAGCTAATGTATTTAAGGAGGTTAATTATATGTCGTTTAGCAAGCCAAATCGAAGTGACGCTACTAAAACTAAAACAAGGATTGATCCGGCTCCCGGTTCAGGGATCTGTGTCACCTGTCTTGATGGATGCCCGGGGACGTGTGAGATAGGAAGATCTGCAGTAAAGGGGCGGGAAATGCTTTATCCTCAGCCCTTTGGCAAAACTACATCGGGTTCGGAAAAGGATTATCCAATTGATTTTTCACATTTTAATATTCAGGGCACCTGCGTGGGTGCAGTTGGTGTAGAAGCTGATTCTGATATTGCTACTTTTCCTGCTGTTGATTGTTCCACAGCCGTTGGAAAAGACGGCAGCATCAATCTTGATTTTCCTGTATTTACAGGCGCTGTTGGATCTACCGAGATTGCCAGAGTCAACTGGGAACATGTTGCTGTTGGTGCTGCAATATCCGGTATTATTGTTGTAGCTGGAGAGAACATATGCGGAATGGATCCTCAGGCCGAGTTCAAAAATGGTAAAATTATCAAGTCGCCTGAGATGGAGCGAAGAATAGAATCCTTTAAAAGATGGTATGACGGTAAGGGCGGCATTATTATTCAGGCAAATGTAGAAGATACAAGGCTTGGTGTTCCTGAATATGTAATAGAAAAACTTGGAATAGAGATATTCGAGCTCAAGTGGGGCCAGGGAGCCAAGGATATAGGTGGTGAAGTAAAACTCCCCAGCCTGGAGAGGGCATTAGAACTTAAAAAGCGAGGCTATATTGTTTTGCCGGATCCGACCAATCCTGCGGTTCAGGAGGCCTTTAAAAGCGGTGGCATAACTGAATTTGAGAGACATTCAAGGCTTGGAATGGTTGATGAAGAAGCTTTTTATAAGGCTGCGGAATCACTTCGTGGTGTTGGGGCAAAGTATGTGACATTAAAAACCGGTGCTTATCGTCCGGCAGATCTTGCAAGAGCCATTAAATACGCTTCAGAAGCCAAGATAGACATGTTAACTATCGACGGCGCAGGAGGCGGTACAGGCATGAGTCCATGGAGAATGATGAACGAATGGGGTATTCCTACGGTTGAGCTTGAATGCCTGGCTTATCAGATGTGTGAGCGTCTCAAGGCAAAGGGGGCATATATTCCGCCTATTTCAATTGCAGGAGGCCTTTCTCTCGAAGATCATATATTCAAAGCTATCGCCCTTGGAGCGCCTTATGTCAAGGCTATATGTCTGGGCAGGGCCATGTTGACCGCGGCTATGGTTGGCAAGACTCAGGGTAAAATGATAGCGAAAAAAATGGAAAAAGAAGGAAAAGATGTTGAATCAGGATATCTTGAGTTGTTTGCAGTTGGAGCGCAGTTAAAAGAAAGGTTTGGCAGTGATTTTAGTAAACTGCCGGCCGGGGCTATAGGACTGTATTCTTATGTGGATCGTTTACGTCAGGGTTTACAGCAGTTTATGGCCGGTGCAAGAAAATTTGCTCTTCAATATATGGACAGGAATGATCTGGTTGCTTTGACAAGGGAAGCATCTGATATATCAGGCATTTCTTATGTTATGGATTCAGATAAAGAAGAAATCGACAAAATACTGGGATAATACATTTTGTCTATTCCCGTGAAAGAGGTGTAAGTTGTTCATAAAACAGCAGCTTACGCCTCTTTTTTTT
>CAYYMU010000236.1:1368-3143 GCA_964472445.1 uncultured Desulfobacteraceae bacterium | reverse complement strand
CAAGTTTCTAATTTCAATGTTCCGTGAACACTTACAAGTATTACTATGAAAAAAACAACGATAAGCATAGCTGTTATTGCAAAAGATGAAGCGGATCGCATTGGTCGCCTGTTCGAAAATGCTGAATTCGCGGATGAAATTGTTGTTGTTGACTCAGGAAGCACAGATGGTACTCAGGCCATTTGCAAACAGATGGGCGCTGAAGTTATTTTTAACGAATGGTCTGGATATGCCAGGCAAAAACAGTTTGCAATGGATTGCACAAAGTCGGAATGGATTTTAAACCTTGATGCAGATGAAGAAATATCAGTCCCTCTTGCAAAAGAAATACAGTATGCAATAGAAAATACCGCCCCGGATGTATCTGCTTTTTCGATGCCAAGATTATCAAAATATCTTGGCAAATGGATAAAACACGGAGGATGGTATCCAGATCGGAAAGTGCGGCTTGTACGAAAAGGAAAGGGAGTATGGAAAGGCGTATTGCACGAGCAGTTAGTGGTTGATGGAAAGATAGAACATCTCTCACAACCCATTCTTCACCATGTTTACAGAAATATTTCAGATCATGTGACAACCATAAATAAATTTTCAGATATTTGCGTTGATAAGCGCGGTTCTGCAGGCAGATGGTTTGTTCTGGCAGGAGTTGTTCATGCATTTGGCAAATTCGCGGAATGTTATTTGTGGAAATCGGGCTTTCTTGACGGAATTCCAGGTCTTGTTATTGCCATGAATTCAGCATGGTATATTTTCCTTAAGCACGCCAAGGCATGGGAATCGGGTCTGCATGTCTAATTCACAAGTAATTATATACAAAATCATTGCAGGCCTGCTTAAAATCTTAGGACTTATCCCGCGCAAAATGGCATTCAAGTTTGCCAATCTCATTGGACAGATCCTTTTTTTAGCTGACAGAAAGCACAGAAATATAGCTCTGAATAATCTGACCCGCTCTTTTGGTCATGAAAAAACACAAGATGAAATCAAAACGCTTGCCAGACAAGTTTTTAAAAACTTCAGCCTGATTATATTTGAATTAGCATGGTCTTTAAGTTTAGACCGCAGAGATTTTGATAAATATTTTCAAATCAATGGATTATCCAATTTCAAAACTGCTTTTAAAAAGAATAAAGGAGTTTTGTTTGTTACAGCGCATATCGGAAACTGGGAACTTCTGTCGATTGTTGCGGTGATAACCGGAAAAAAAATCAATGTGGTTTTTCGTCCCCTTGATTTTCTGCCCTTAAATAAGTTTTTGATAGATTTTAGAACCCGTTTTGGCTCAGAACTAATCTCTTTCAGGCATTCAATGCGCAAAATGTTAAGTTGTTTGAAAAAAAATGAAGGGGTTCTTGTTTTAATGGATCAAAACGTTGACTGGTATGAAGGAGCGTTTGTCGATTTTTTTGATCACAGAGCAGCCACTAATAAAGGACTGGCTCTTCTGGCTTTAAAAACCGGAGCTCCGGTTGTCCCGGTTTTTTTAGTGCGTAAAGGATCGGGGTTTAAAGCAGAGTTCCTGCCAGAAATTCCCCTTATAAAAACAGGCGACAAAACAAAGGATGTTGAAGAAAACACACAGCAGTATAACAAAATTATAGAATCATTTATCCGTCAATATCCTGACCAGTGGTTCTGGATTCATCAACGCTGGAAAACAAAACCATACTGTTCATGGCCAAGAAAAATTTAGCCAAAAAGGCCCATACAAACAGAATAATATGCTATAAAAATGCCTAAAGTGAGCTTAAAGTGCCTAAAATGCCTAAAGT
>CAYYMU010000236.1:0-1268 GCA_964472445.1 uncultured Desulfobacteraceae bacterium | reverse complement strand
AAAATGCCTAAAGTGAGCTTAAAGTGCCTAAAATGCCTAAAGTTGTGGTACGCCTCCGGCGTGCTACAGATCTTCATAGCCTGATTATAGCTTCAGATAGAAACAAAGTGAGCAAAGCTGTATGATAAAAAAGTTAAAATTGGCAGCGCCGAAGGTGCATTCCTTAACTTTAGGCACTTTAATATACTTTAGCTCACTTTAGGCACTTATGTCCGCACCGAAGGTGCGCTAACTTGAAATATGAAACCTATACAACCGAAAAATATCAAGCGGCTCCTTATTCGTTCCACCAACTGGATCGGCGATGCTGTTATGACCACGCCTGCGATAAGGGCGATTAGAAAAAACTTTCCTGATGCTGAAATCAGCATCCTGACAAAACCATGGGTTGCACCTGTTTTTGAGAGCAATCCTTATGTTAATAATATATTGATTTATGATGATTCAAAAAAACATAAAGGCCTTTGCGGAAAACTGCGGCTTGCAAAAGAACTGAAAAAACATCATTTTGATGCAGCAATTCTCCTGCAAAATGCTATTGAAGCAGCCATTATTACATTTTTTGCCGGCATCCCATGCAGAATAGGATACAACACAGATGCCAGAGGCTTTTTGCTTACACATTCTGTTAAATGCACCCCTCAAATAAAAAAGATACATCAAACCGGATATTACCTTGGCATTTTACAGGGAATTGGTCTGAAAACTGACGGCACTGATCTGGATCTTTTTGTTGATAAAAAAAATAAAGAGCTCTCTGCAAAAATTTTAAAAAGCCGTGGTGTATCCCCTGGCGACAAGCTGGTTGGAATCAATCCAAGCGCTACTTTTGGCCCTGCAAAACAGTGGTTTCCCCAGCGGTACGCAGAACTGGCTGACCGCATAGAAAAGGTTTTTGGAGCCAGAATAATTATCTTTGGAGGTCCTGGTGATGCGGAACTTGGACGCAAAATTTCACAGATGATGCAATGTTCGCCTGTGAATCTTTGCGGCAAAACCACGCTGGAAGAGGCAATAGCATTGATAAATATGTGCGATCTTTTTATTACCAACGATTCGGGATTGATGCATGTCGCTACTGCCCTTGATACTCCTTTGATTGCCATATTCGGTTCAACCAATCCAGTCACAACAGGCCCCAAAAGTTTAAGCAGCAGGATTGTAAGAGTTCCTGTTGAATGTAGCCCATGCCTGAAGCCCCAATGCCCGAAAGGTCATCTCAAATGCATGAACAACATCGACGTTGATATGGTTTTTGATGTTGTGAA
>CAYYMU010000235.1:0-3171 GCA_964472445.1 uncultured Desulfobacteraceae bacterium | reverse complement strand
GCTTAATTAGAAATAACCCACTTGTTTTAGCTTAATTGACTACAACTAATCGGGAAATCATCCCTTTGGTATATCAACATAATAATATTATTCAAGCTTTTTATTATAAAAAAATCTATCTCACCTGTGCTGAAATACAATAGCGAGCGCATTCTCCGTAGATTGCCTTACGGTCGCCGCCAAAGCACTGCCGTCAGACAGCAAATTCCCTGTAGCTTGCTACAGGGTTCTTCAATATACCCTTGCTTAATAAGCCGGCATTTGGTAAAAGTAGTTTTTTCTATTTTTATGATACCATTGGTAAATCAGCCACCACCAGTAGAACTGGTGGTATGAGGAAGGCCCCTAAAAAGGGCCATATTAAACAATCTTTAGTGTTCATCGACAGGATTAACAGCCCCGGTTAAATGGCCAGCTTGCTGGATTTAACGGGGTAAAGATTTTTTGGATTTTTTATTTGGATTCCAACCATTGCCATCTTTAAGCTAAACTTTTGTCGCTATTAGTCCAATTAGTTTCCTCAAAGAGGGTTGACACTTTTTGCCTTTCTTCAGGAAAGGCAAAAAATATCCTGTATATCCTGTAAATCCTGTCTGATTTATAGTCTTTTATTAACGCCTGAAACGGTATAACCTTTTCAATTCTCACCGGCAGAGCCGGTGGATTAATTATGATTTATAACAGCTTATGACAAAATCTAAAAAAACTTCACAGATATTAAAAAAACGCGCCAAACAGAAACATCAAGGAAGCTATTTTTTAAAGATTGTCAGATTCCTCTTATGGTCTTTGCTTTTTATTATAGTATGTGGTGGTTTTACAATTACGGGTGTTTATTTTTATTTGTCTAAAAGTCTGCCGAAAATATCTTCTCTAACGGATTACCGTCCTCCAATAATCACAACTGTATTTTCCGATGACAATAAAAAAATCGCCGAATTCTATAAAGAACGCAGGGTTGTAGTTCCCATGTCAGATATGCCCCAGATGCTTGTTAACGCCTTTATTGCTGCAGAAGATTCAAGATTTTTAAAACACAAGGGAATAGATTTTTTCAGCATTGTAAGAGCGTTTTTAAAAAATATCGAAGCAGGAACCATTGTTCAGGGCGGCAGCACCATTACACAGCAGGTTACAAAATCTTTTCTTTTAACACCGGAAAAAAGTTATACCCGCAAAATGAAAGAGGTTATTCTGGCGTATAGAATAGATAAAACATTTACCAAAAAAGAAATCCTTTTTCTGTATTTAAATCAAATATACCTGGGTCATGGAGCATACGGGGTTGAAGCAGCTTCAGAAAATTATTTTGGTAAATCAGCAAAAGAACTTAACCTTGCTGAATGTGCTGTTTTAGCTGGATTGCCCCAGGCCCCAAGCCGGTATTCCCCTTTCAGATATCCTGAAAAAGCAAAGCAGCGCCAGATATATGCATTAAACCGGATGGTTGAAGAAGGCTATATATCCAATATTCAGGCTACTGAAGCAATAAACTTAACCCTTGATATAAAACCAAGGCGCAACTGGTTCATTCATGAAGCCCCTTTTTATACAGAATATATACGGCGCTATATTGAAAAAAAATATGGCCCTAATACCTTATATAAAGAGGGATTGAAAATTTATACTCCAATAAATATTGAGATGCAGAAAACAGCCAGAATTGAAATAGAAAAAGGCTTGTTATCTCTTGATAAACGCAGGGGCTACAGAGGGCCTTTAAAGCATATTGCTATGGAAGAAATCGAAACTTTTTCACAGGAGCTTCAAAACAAACTGGAGAAAAAACCTTTATTAGAGGGGGGGGAAGTTACCGGCGTTGTAATATCCCTTGATAATATTAAAAACACTGCGACTGTTCGCATGGGGAATACGCTTGGTATAATAAAAATCAAAGATATGCGCTGGGCAAGAAAACCAGATCCAGAGGTTGCTTACTATGAAAGCAGGATTGAACATCCAGGTGATGTACTGAAAACAGGCGACATTATCTTGGTTAAAATTAAAACAAACGATTCAGATATATGGGGACTGTCCCTTGAACAAAAACCAGATACTCAGGCATCACTGATTTGCATTGAAAATAAAACCGGCCTTGTAAAAGCAATGATTGGTGGACGGAATTACAGAGAAAGCCAGTTTAACAGGGCTATTCAATCAATACGTCAGCCTGGTTCCGCCTTTAAACCCATAATATATGCTGCAGCCCTTGACAAGGGTTATACCCCCGCAAGCATTATAATAGATTCCCCGATTGTTTTTAAGGACACTGAACGTGACTTTACATGGAAACCTAAAAACTACGGAGAAAAATTTTACGGGCCTACACTTTTTCGCGATGCTCTGGCAAAATCACGCAATGTTGTAACAATTAAAATCTTAAAAAATATTGGTATAGACTATGCCATAGATTACGCAAAAAAACTCGGTATCACATCAAAATTAAGCAGAAATCTTTCAATAGCTCTTGGCTCTTCCGGAGTATCCTTACTCGAAATAGTGAGGGCTTATTCTGTTTTTGCCAACCTCGGTTATCTTGTAGAACCTGTCTTTATTACAAAAATTGTTGACCGGCATGGTAATATTGTGGAAGAAAGAAAATTTGAAAAGAAAAAAGTGATAGATGAGAGCACCGCCTACATTATGACAAACCTTCTTGAAAGTGTTGTCAAATACGGAACGGGCCGCAGGATACGGGCATTGAACAGACCTGCCGCAGGCAAAACAGGAACAACGAATAATCTGCATGATGCATGGTTTGTTGGATATACGCCATCCTATATTACCGGAGCATGGGTTGGCTTTGATGATGAAATTTCACTGGGAAAATCGGAAACAGGGTCAAAAACGGCAAGCCCTATCTGGCTTGGCTTTATGAGAAATATTCTTGAGGATCAACCTGTAAAAGTTTTTAAAATGCCAAAAGGGGTTGTATTTTCAAAAATTGATGGTAAAACAGGAAAACTGCCTGTACCTGAATCTGAAAAAATAATTTTTGAATGCTTCAAAGAAGGAACTGTTCCAACAGAATATACAAAAAAACCCGATTCTATAACAGGGTCAGAACAGTTTTATAAATCAGGCATGGAATAAAAAGTTTGGATCATCTCCCGATCAGTTGTAGTCAATTCTTGCTCGCCTCTGGCGAGAAGCTAAAACAAGTGGGTTATT
>CAYYMU010000234.1:0-3184 GCA_964472445.1 uncultured Desulfobacteraceae bacterium | reverse complement strand
AAACAGAAAAATAAAATTCTCTTTGCGTTCTTTGCGGCTTTGCGGTGAATAAATTCTTTGAGTTAGCAGTGTACCCCCTGAATAATTACACAAAATTAAACATTTTTCAAAGGTCTCATCGGGGGAAGTATTTTTTAAATCTCCGTCATATTTTCTTTATTTAAATATTTCATCGAAATATATTGAAGATTCCGTTGGAGGCAAAAATTCTTTATTTTTTACAGCATCCTGAAGATCGGCTTCTGAATCTTCGTCCAGCCACCAGTACCAGTATGCGCTGCTTTCATTTCCATATTTTGACAGAACCGTATCCGGAGTGCCGAATTTGTTCCAGTAGAGAAGCCTTGTATAATTGATATTCCATAAAAGTACATATGGATAAGTATCATAAATTATCTGATCGATCCGGCGGTATATTTCATTTCGCTTTTTTATATCAAAAACAGATTTTTGTTTTTCTATAAGCTGATCTACCACAGGGTTTTTAAACCCGGTAATATTATTTCCACTTTTTCTTTCAGCTTCTTTTGAAGACCACATGCTTTCCGGATCCTTAAAAATACCTGATCCCCATGCAGCCCATGTCATCTGAAAATTATATTCCTCCATGTCTCTTACCCATGCAGCCCAATCTTTTTTGTCAATAACAAGTTCTATTCCAACATCCTTTAGATCTTCAGCGTAAATAGACAGAAATTTTTCAGAAGAAGAACTTCTGGTCAAAAACCTGAAAGAAAACTTTTTTCCGTCTTTTTCAAGAAAACCTGTTTTAGGGTTTACTTCCCATCCAGCCTGCCTTAAAAGATGTCTGGCTTTTTCCTTGTTCATTTCAATAATCTGGTTTGGACATGGATTTTGTTTTGTATATAAATCTTCAAAATATGATCTGTGAAGAAAATACTGGCCATACATCAAAGTTGCATTCATTTTCTTTCTGTCAAGAATAAAAGCCATTGCCTTACGGACCCTGATGTCTTCAAAGGGCGGCTTTCTCATATTCATCGCAAACCCTTGAAAACCAACTGGATGATAATTGTAGATCTTTTGCTTTATTATATGGTTTTTTAAAAAACTGTTTCCTTTGGTTTCATTAACCCATAGTCTGGCGGTATATATGGGAAAAAGATCAATCATTCCCTTTTTAAATGCCTCAAAAGCATTTTCTCTTTCAGCAAAAAATTTAAATTTCAGTGATTGAAAATTTCCTGTCCCTTTTGATCTTTTAGAGCTTATGCCCCACCAGTCTTTGCGTTGCCTTAGAATAAGATAAAGTCCTTCATTGATTTCGCCAAGTTTGTAAGGGCCCGAAACCACATCAAATTCAAAATTAAGTTTATTAAAATCCTTTTTTTTACAGGCATGCTCGCAAAGAACATGAAAACCGCTTGCAACACCAAGATTTTTCCAGTGAACAGTTTTGGCGATAAAACGTATTGTATATTTATTGATTACAACAGGAGGCTGAAAACGCTGCATATCTAATTTATGAGGTCCTGTAAGATTCTTAGGATCCATTATGGCATCATAGGTCCATTTTACATCATGTGCGGTTATCTCAGTGCCGTCGCTCCACCGGGCCTTCTTGTCAATATAAAAAGTAAAACTTTTTTTATCATCTGATATTAACCATTTTTCAGCAATGCCTGGTTCATATTCAAGTGTTACAGGATTTATAGACAGCAAAGACTCGAACATTGCTCCAAATATTTCTGCAGATAATACATTGTTGTCCAAATAGTAATTCAGACTTTTAGGATATTGGCCCGCAAATATGGAAATTTTACCTCCAGGCACAGCCTGCCTGCTTGCAAGTGGATTTAGTTTGTCTGACCAGCCTGTTTTTGGAAACAGGTCATCTGCAATACAGGGTGTGGTCACAAATATAATCAGAATAAATATTAACTTTTTTATCTTTGTTACAATCTTATCATTCAAACTGTCCATTTATACGCCTTTTAAAACATCCATCATTGTAAACATCTTTCCTTTTTCTCCCTGCTGTATTTTTTTATAAAGATAGGAAATAGCATCAAGGGTTCCTTTGGCATAAATATCACGTCCATTTACGTTGTGTGTGAATTCAAAGCGCACTGTCTGGTCTCCTGAAATCAGTGTATATGTATGCCATCCATGACCTGTAAGATATTCTTCCGGAATGCCGGGATTTGTTTTCTGGGTTTCAGGATCACGCTCCTTGATGATTTCATCTTCTGTAAAAGGTATGCCGAAGTCGTTAAAATATCTTATCATTGCCTTGGCGGTTCCGCTGGTATCTGCCTTGCCTTTTTGATGACTTTCCCTGACAGAAAGCGAGTATCCTTTAAAAAGATCTGGAAATGATTTTGCTCCATAGTCCATCATGGCCTGGAAGCCGACTATCTGTTTTGCCATATTAGGCGCGATTACAGCGGGAATTGAGGATTTTGTTACAGTATCTTCAAGAAGTTTTCTGTCGCCTCCGGTTGTTCCCATAACAAAGGGAAGATTATGCTCGCAGTAAAAACGGGCATTGGAGTTTACAGCAAGAGGATGTGTATAATCCACGCTGATAAATGCTCCTTCACTGTCGGTTATTTTGGCAATAGCCTGTTTGCTTTTTTCAGGCGGGATAAGGTTTATGTTTAAAGAATCTATAGTATTTTGAGTTTCAGCGATTTCAGGTCCGGTAAGAGAATATGCAATAACTTCAAATCGTTCATCATTAAGAGCATGTTTTGCCACATTTACTGCCATATTGCCCGGAATTCCGTTTACCATAATTTTTATCCTGCTCATTATTCACCTCCATTTTTTTATTTAATTTAAAGTTGATGAAATCTTAAAAAGTTGCATTATACCGCTGTGCAGCGCTTGAAATTATAGTAGCTTTAAACAATCAGTCTTCGGTTATGATTAAATTAAAATTAGAAAACTGTTTGAATGTATTAAAAATCGCTAACAAAGAACCTGTTGATATATATATATTGTTATTAATAAAAGATTAAATCATTAGCACAGACTATGGGGTCAAAGGTGAAATCCCTGGCAAGCTGGCCGCCGATATCTCCCTGCTCGATCTTGTCAAGAATATCCGCTGAAAGTATGGCGCCTTCTATGCGTATGGTTGTGTATTTCATTTATTAAGGAATATCCCTTTTATAACCTTCCAGCCATTGTTTCCCTTTATCCGTCAGCCGGTATTTCT
>CAYYMU010000233.1:0-3227 GCA_964472445.1 uncultured Desulfobacteraceae bacterium | reverse complement strand
CAAAGCAAATCCCCTCTGGGGATAGCCAAAGCCTGATCCTATGGGCCAGGATTCTTTATTTGTGGTAATTGGCACTGAATATATTGATACCTTTTTAAGGTATAGTATCAAGATATGTCAAGCAATGAAAAAAACATATTCAAAAGAATTTAAAGAAGGAGATTGACAGGTTATTTTTGGTTACAGCGCCGCGAATCGGCATAATTTAGCTTTTTACGAAGCCATCAAAGATGATGGCGTCTTAAAAAGTTCCTTTAACCTGTCATTTCGAGTGAAACAAGAAATCCTTAGAAGGTACAGCTCTATTGATTATTGTTTGCCTGAGGAGTATGAATGTATTAAAATGAAAAACAGCAAATAAAACAAAATAACTCAGGAGGCTTTTTTGAAAATTGCCGTTTCTTCTGATGGCCTGGATCTGAATGCAAAAGTGGGATTCAGGTTTGGGCGTTCTAAATATTTTATAATCGTTGATTATGATACAATGGAGTTTGAGGCAGTTGAAAACCCTGGAGCTTCAAGCCAGCAGGGCTCTGGTGCTCAGGCTGTTGTACTTGTTATCAGCAAAAAAGCTGATACTGTTTTAACTGGATATTGCAGCCCCACCGCCATTGGCCATCTAACGTCTAAAAACATTCAGGTTGTTGATGGAGTTAAAGGCACGGTCGGGCAGGCTGTGCAGATGTATAAGACAGGCCTGGCGCAAAAACAGTCCGGATCTAAGTTTATGCCTGAAAAAAAGTATAACAAGATTAACAGAGCGGTTCTGGTTAATGCTTTAAGAATTTCTGCCAGGCAGTTTGTAAGGCTTTTGCCTGTTCTGATCGGTGTAGTGCTGCTGATCGGATTATTTAATTCATTTATGTCAAAAGAACTTCTATCTTCTGTTTTTTCAGGCAATATAGCGAAAGATACTTTTTTCGGAGCATGTCTGGGAAGTATTTTTGCCGGGAATCCGATCAACAGTTATGTTATTGGTGGAGGATTACTGAAATATGAAATCAGTATGTTTGCCGTGACAGCCTTGATTATTTCATGGGTAACAGTAGGTATAGTGCAGTTGCCTGCTGAAATAACAGCTCTGGGCAAAAAATTTGCTCTGACAAGAAATGTGGTATCTTTTTTTCTGTCCCTTGTTATAGCTGTTTTTACAGTACTGACCGTTAATATTATTGGAGGATAAATTTGTCTAAAAGTATCATGAGGATGATGTATTTCCCGGTTTCTGTAATTGCAATATATGTAGTTGTTTTTGCAATTGCGCCTGACAGGGCTTTTCTGGCTGTCAAGGGCAGCTGGATTATCTTATCCAAGGTGATTATACCATTGGGCCTTGTTTTTGTTCTTATGACAGCTCTGAACATTTTTTTAAAACCATCGTCTATTGCCGGATTTTTAGGAAAAGGGGCAGGTGTTAAAGGAGTCATATTTTCAATGTCAGCGGGAATTATTTCTACAGGGCCAATATATGCATGGTATCCAATGCTGAAAGAATTAAAGGAAAAAGGCGCCGGGTATTCATCTATTGCGGTTTTCATAAACAGCAGGGCTGTGAAGCCGTTTCTTCTTCCAGTAATGATTTCATATTTTGGATACTTATATGTGACTGTACTTACTGTGTTTACAATTACTGGTTCACTTGCCGCAGGATATTTAACAGGGGTTTTGACAGAAGAAAAAGAGTCTGATTGACTTAAATCCGTGACTTTTTAAGAATTTATCAATTTTTAATACATTCAAACAGTTTTCTAATTTTAATTTAATCATAACTGAAGACTGATTGTTTAAAGTTATTCTGCCTTAAAGTGCTGCAAAGGCAGCATAATGAAGCTTCTTACTATTTCATGATAATTGAGCGGACCGGCTTTTTTCATAATCAACTGCGTAGCCGAGTTTAAATATGGCTTTTTATAATGTTTCACCAGGAAATTTAATCGCAACTGACGATCCTTCGGCCATAATTGAAACATGCCTGGGTTCATGCGTGGGGATTGCCATGTATGACCCTGAGGCTGTGATCGGCGGGCTGGTCCACATTATACTGCCGTCAGGGACTGAAGATAAAGAAAAAGCCTTTCCTGCCCGTTATGCCAGATCAGGCATTCCCCTGTTATTGGATAAATTGATAAAATTAGGGGCTTCAAAAGCCGATATTGTTGCGGAAATTGCTGGCGGCGGTTTTATGTTAAACAATAAAAAACTGAGCGTGAAGTTAAATATAGGCAGAAGAAATTCTGATATGGCGCTACAGATTTTAGATGTTTTAAAAATACCACTAATAAAACAGCATATTGGCGGGAATTCAAGAAGGGTATTCAGGCTGGAACCGGCAAACGGAAAAACTTATGTCCGAACAGGGGAGGTGGGAAAGCATCTCCTGTCCTCAGAAAAAAACAAAGGCATTAAGCTTGAGGATTTGAAAAACCAGGTAGATATGCTTAAACCATTACCTGTAACAGCCCGCAGGATAATATCGAGGATTGAATATTCCAGCCCCAGCCTGTCTGATCTGGAAAAATATATCTCGCGGGATCAGGTAATTACAGCCAATGTATTAAAGATATACAATTCGGACCTTTATGCTTTTTCAGGCCGTATTTCGAGTTTTAAGAAAGCCGCGGAACTATTGGAAAGAAAGACATTGGAAAAGATCATAATAGATGCATCTATGTGTAATCTTTACAAGGACGAAATCGGCGCATATTCAATGGAAGAAGGAGATTTGTTGAATCATTCTCTGTGCTGCGCCATGGTTGCCAAACTGATCTGCGAGGAGAAAAAATGTGAGAATCCTGATGTTGTTTTCACCGCCGGTCTGCTTCACGACATAGGCAAGGTTATTTTAGATCAGTATGTTTTTGAAAAATTCAATCTGGTTATGGACACAGTTCTTAACGAGAATACGCTGTTTCTTGATGCTGAAAAGGAGATTTTAGGCTATAATCATGCTCAGGCAGGAGGAGTTATAGCGAAAAAGTGGAATTTTCCGAAAGTCCTGGTTGAGGCTATTTCATTTCACCACCAGCCCGGAGAAGCTAAAGAGAACCCAGAGGTTGTTTCCATGGTTCACATAGCAAATAATATATGTTCTATGATTGGCTATGGGTGTGCTGCAAATGACGTTATCAAAAATATTGATCAGTTTGCTATTTCAAGCATTAACTTGGGCAGCCGTGATGTTGACAAAATTATCGAAAAGTTATCCAGGATTATGAAAAAAGGCAAGG
>CAYYMU010000232.1:0-3304 GCA_964472445.1 uncultured Desulfobacteraceae bacterium | reverse complement strand
TTAACAAACCTGGGCAGCGCAATCGGCACATTTATCGCATTACCGTTAATGCTGAGAATGTTGTAGAAGCTGTTTCAAAACCCCATATAATACTCAATAACTGAGACCTTATATTTTATGCCGGCTGTACTATTTTTACTACAGATCTTTGATATGTCTTTCCGTTTTTAAATGCATAAGGCATTTTTACGGTTTTCAGCCGGCCCTGTGCAAATAACTGAACGCATTCCGGGTATAGTTCCCATTCCAGGCTTAAACCTTTTTTCCTGATTGAATCTAAAGTATCATCTTCCTTAACTTGAAATGTTTTCTGCCCTATGATGGGCCCTGAATCTTCACCATAATCAATGAAATGGACTGTACAGCCTCCAACCTTGCAAAGAAAATTGGTGTCAAATCTTGAATAGTGAATAATGTTTGACAGCTTCTGTTAGTTTTTGATAAAAGGCCGGCATGGGAAGACAATGGCGAATTGAATTTGCAGGAGCACTTTATCATATCCTGTCCAGAGGAAACGAGGGTAGAGACATATTTTATAATGATGAAGACCGGCTCCTTTTTCTTGATACAATGGCAGAGATGTCGGAGCGTTTTGATCTGAACATCCATGCCTATGTCCTCATGGACAATCATTATCATATCCTTTTAAAAACAAATCTTCCAAATCTTTCAAAGGCCATGCAATGGTTCGGCCTTGCTTATACCAGACGCTTCAATAACAGACATTCCAGAAGCGGTCATCTTTTTCAGGGTAGATACAAAAGCATAATAATAGAAAATGACGCATACCTGATAAGACTTTCCTGTTATATCCATCGAAATCCTTTAAGAGCAGGAATTGTAAAACGATTGGCCGATTATAAGTGGAGCAGTTATCAGTATTATGCATACAGGAAAAAGCCGCCTCGCTGGCTGGCAACAGATATGATATTATCTCAGTTTAAAAACACGAATAACAGGAATAAGGCATACCGTGAAAAGGCTCAGAAGTATTCTGAAGAAGAAAGTCAAATTTGGGAAGATCTCAAATATGGAATAATTTTGGGATCAAAGAATTATGTTTCAAAAATCAAGTCCGCATATTTACCTGACAACCCGGATTCCGAGATGCCTCAACAAAAAATAATGGCAAAAGAAATCAACTCTGATAAGCTATTAGATGTGGCCGCAGAACATTTAAAATGTAATTTGGAACGATTTAAGCAGGCAACAAGAATATCGTCCAGAGAAAAACAAGACCGGGATATTCTTATGTATTTACTTTGGAAAACAGGACGGCTCACAAACAAAACCATCGGCAGTATATTTGGTGTAACCTATTCATCAGTCAGTCATAGTATTAGTACACTAAATGCCAAACTGAAAAAAGACAAGGCCTTGAAACATAAAATAGATGGGATTTATTCACTATTCAAGATTTGACACCACTATCCGACACCACTATCCCACTGCTTGAGGTTCAAAAAACAGACCTAATTTAATCTAAAAGCTATATAGATTAAGTGCATATGCAAGTCAATTTGTTATCTTTTTCGGGATTAAATGCTTGTGAGATACGTATGTTATTCTCTTGCATTGCGAAGCTCAGATATTTTGCCATGATAATAACCCGGGAATTCAATAATTTTCATGCAGATAAGGTTTGTATCTCAGAATTTTTAAAGCGTTTCAATTAAGAAGCCATTCCCAGAGCCGCCGATTTTTTATTGGCCGTGGTATCTCTGTCTCCGGCCAATCGTCTGTGATAAGCGTGCGCACGGAGCCAGGAAAAAGGCCTGTTGCGGTCAGGGGGCCAAGTTCACGTGTTCTTATCTTTTGTTCGGACAGGTCGGAGTGAGTAACCTGAATCATCTCTTGCGCTTTTAGGCCACGACACACCAGAAAATCAACCTCCCCTGATTGCTGTGAGAAGTAAAACAAGTCATGTTTTTCCCTCTCCAGCGCATGAAATACAGCCGTTTCTTCCAAACGCCCTATATCCTCATCAAAAGTCAGCGCGGCAACATGCCGCAGCCCCAGATCGCCCGCATAAATTTTTCTTGGCGCAACCTGCTGTGCCTTCAATGATCGTGCATAGGAACGGACCTCGCCGATCAGATAGGGCTCTTGCAGGTGGGTCAAATAGGCACGTGCCATATCAAGCGAGATCCCAAACGTTTTTCGCAGCGATTGCAGTGTTGTTCTGCATGCAGTATGGGTAAGCAAATAAACAGCCATATCTCGTAGTAAACGGACATCCCTTATTTGATGGCGCATAACCACGTCCTTAAACAGTATATCGTCCAAATACTGAGTCAACAGCCTCGCTCGAACTGCATCGGACTGTTCCAGAGTAACTTCAGGAAAGCAGCCCCATTGTAAAAAGTTGTGCAATTCATGGCGAAGAACGTGGCGCTGTTTTTCCAGCAATAGCCTGTTTCCCGTAGAGATATCCACACCCTTGAAACGGATATACTCGGAAAAAGAAAGTGGAAATATTCGTACAGTAAGATTGCGCCCTGTCAACAGAGTTGCAATTTCACGACTCATCAACTGAGCTGATGAACCTGAAACAACAATACTTATGTTTTCAGTTATGAGCCGTCCGTTTACCCACCGTTCCCACCCAGGAACATTCTGCACTTCGTCGAGAAACACAATAGCGCGCCCTCTGGGACATAGCCTCTCACGAAATGCCTGATAGATCTCTTCAAGCAATGCCTTACCCCGCCTGGGCTCGATAGCCGGTTCGTCAAAATTAACGTAAAGGATTGAAGTCCTGTCAACGCCTTTTGCGACAAGCGCTTCGACCAGTTGAAACATAATAGTCGATTTTCCGCTCCGGCGAATTCCTGTAAGCACCAACGCTTCGGGACGCTCGATCAGTGGTAATAAGGACGGCGTAATATCGCGAGGAATGCCGGTACGGGGTGAGGGGCCATCCCAAGCGTTCCAGGGGGCGAGTGCCGAAAGCAATTTGTTCATGATTTTAGCCATGACTTATTGAACGACATATCGTTCAATAAGTCAAGAAAAATGTATATTATACCTTTCAGCATTAATATAAAGCGTACCCGATTCCCGAAACACCATATATCTCCAGATTAATTTGGCGCTTATAGGGTCGGGGGGCAGGTTATTTCAAAACACCGGGATAAAAATTCACGCCGGCTGTACTATTTTTACTACAGATCTTTGATATGTCTTCCCGTTTTTAAATGCATACGACATTTTTACGGTTTTCAGCCGGCTCTGTGCAAATAACTGAACGCATTCCGGGTATAGTTCCCATTCCAGGCTTAAACCTTTTTTCCTGATTGAATCT
>CAYYMU010000231.1:0-3340 GCA_964472445.1 uncultured Desulfobacteraceae bacterium | reverse complement strand
AATCTTTTTCCAAAACTGCTCAATGTCGCCTGCAAATGACTTTTTACGGGTTCATCAATCTTAATGGTTATACATTCTTAAAAACTATGCGATCACCTTCGGCTTCGACTCTAACACTGCCACCTTCCAGAATATTTCCTTTTAAAATTTCCATTGCCAGATGATTCTCAACATACTTCTGTATTGCTCGTTTTAAAGGCCGAGCTCCATATATTGAATCATAACCTCTTTGAGCAAGAAATAACATTGCGCTGTCTGAAAAAACAAGATTAATGTTTTTTTCAGACAGTCTTGCGCTCAGACTTTTTATCTGTATCTCCACTATATCACGAATCTGCTCAGGAGAAAGATTATGGAAAATTATTATGTCATCTATTCTGTTCAAAAATTCAGGCTTAAAATTTGCGTGCAGGGCTTCTGTTACCCTTGATTCCATTTCTTGCCTTTTTGAAACGCCAAGCTCTTGAATCCACTGGCTGCCGACGTTTGAAGTCATGATAATTATGGTATTTTTAAAATCAACCGTCCTCCCATGGCCGTCAGTCATGCGTCCATCGTCTAAAATCTGGAGCAAAACATTAAAAACTTCAGGATGAGCTTTTTCGATTTCGTCAAACAGCACTACCGAATATGGTCTTCTGCGAACTGCCTCAGTTAAGAAACCTCCCTCTTCATACCCTACATAGCCAGGGGGTGCGCCTATAAGCCTTGCCACAGAATGTTTTTCCATATATTCTGACATATCAATTCTTACAATAGCCTGTTCACTGTCAAAGATAAATTCTGCCAGCGCCTTGGCTAATTCTGTTTTACCTACGCCTGTCGGCCCCATAAAAATAAACGATCCTATGGGACGGGCTTGATCCTGAAGACCTGAACGTGCGCGGCGAACAGCATTTGACACAGCCTCAACAGCATCGCTTTGTCCTATAACTCTTTGCCCAAGACGCTCCTCCATATGAACCAGTTTTTCTTTTTCACCCTCAAGCATTTTATTCACAGGAATTCCTGTCCATCTGAATATAACCTGGGCTATATCTTCATCATCAACTTCTTCTTTCAGCATTTTGCTGTCTTTTTGAAGCTCAGACAGTTTTTCTTTTGCCTCATCCAGACTCTTTCTTAGATCAGCCGCCTTTCCATATCTGATTTCAGCAACTCTTGCCAGATCGCCATCCCTTTCAGCCTGCTGCTCTTCAATACCAAGTTGCTCAATTTTTTCCTTTATCTTTCTTATTTTTTTAATTGCTTTTTTTTCATTAAGCCAGTGGCCTTTCATCTCCAGAAGCTCAGCATTCATATTCTCAAGCTCTTTTTCAAGCCTTGCAAAACTTTCTTTTGATGCTGGATCAGATTCCTTTTTCAAGGCCTGCCTCTCAATTTCAGCCTGTGTTATTTTATGCTGAACCTCATCTATTTCCGCCGGCATGCTGTCTATTTCTATTCTGAGCTTTGAAGCGCATTCATCGATCAGATCAATTGCCTTATCAGGAAGAAAGCGATCTGCAATATAACGGTTTGAAAGGGTTGCGGCAGCAACTATCGCCGAATCCTTAATGCGCACACCGTGGTACACCTCATATTTTTCCTTTAAACCACGAAGAATGGAAATCGTATCCTCCACAGTCGGTTCAACTATCATGACAGGCTGGAATCTTCTCTCAAGCGCAGCATCTTTTTCAATGTATTTTCTGTATTCCTTTAAAGTTGTTGCGCCAACGCACCTGAGCAGCCCCCTTGCAAGGGCAGGCTTCAGCATATTTGAAGCATCCATGGAACCTTCGCTTGCGCCCGCTCCAACCAGGGTATGAAGCTCGTCTATGAAAAGAATTATCTCCCCTTCCGCCTCTTCCACCTCTTTTAATACAGCTTTCAAGCGATCTTCAAATTCGCCTCTGTACTTGGCGCCTGCAATAAGAGCACCCATATCAAGGGAAACAACGCGACGATTTTTAAGGCTCTCAGACACTTCTCCTTCAACTATGCGCTGAGCAAGACCCTCGACAATAGCTGTCTTGCCGACACCGGGCTCGCCAATAAGAACCGGATTGTTTTTAGTGCGCCTTGAAAGCACCTGAGCAATACGTCTGATTTCGTCATCACGGCCTATAACAGGGTCTAATTTGCCCAGCCTGGCAACATCTGTAAGATCCCTACTGAACTTCTCAAGGGCCTGATATTTGTCTTCAGGATTAGGATCGGTTATTCTTTGTGATCCGCGAATATCCATAAGAACTTTTAGAACAGACTCCTTTTTTATTCCATAACGGTCTAAAATTTTTTCAGCTTCACAGTTCTTTTTTCCTGAAATCGCTAAAAAGATATGCTCAATGCTTACATATTGATCCTTCATGTTGGATGCTTCAACAAAGGCCGCTTCAAGCACCTCATTAGTCATCTGAGATATATGAGCATCTCCCCTGCCTGTGCCACTTATTTTCGGGAGTTTATCAACAGCAGCACTCATATCCTTAGCAACGCTGTCTGGAGCAACGCCAAGCTTGTGAAGCATTGCTGTTGCCATCCCTTTCTCTTCTGCCAGCATAGCGCTTATTAAATGTTCAGGCTCAATCTGCTGATTATTGTGTTGTGAAGCAAGCCCCTGGGCATTCTGAATAAGCTCCTGTGATTTTATGGTAAATTTATCGAAACGCATAATACCTCCTTATCAATGCCTGAATGGAAAAATCCTTAAGACATAATTTTGAATTTCATAACTTAAAAAATAACCACTTGATATTTGATGTCAAATTACAAGTAGACAGATATATCCATAACCTTGCGAGCCACGCGCGGCGCAAGCGAAGCAATCTCCTTGATAGCGCTGAGATTGCCTTAGATCTGTGGGGTTTTTGGGATTACATAATTCTTGCTTTTTCATTAAAAACAATATGATATAGAGCATGCAATTAAAATTAAGAAAAATTATTGCAGTAGATGGGACTTTTTACGACGCCATCATTGTTGTTTATGTAAATAATTTACTTGGGAGGTATTATATGTCTGCCGTGTTAGAAAAATTAGAACATGAGGGCATCAATCTCTCTCGACAAGAACGTGCGTTTTGGGCTGACCGTTTGCTGAGTTCTCTTGACGGAGACATCCTAAGCGAGGTGGATGCTGCGTGGATAACAGAGGCTAAACATCGCTATCAGGAGTATAAGGAAGGCAAGCGACAGGGTGTTGCGGCAAAAGATGTATTTGCCGAAGCCGATCAAATACTGAAATGACCCCGGTAATTTTTGATCCCGATGCCCGGGCCAAATTTTTATCATCTCTTCAGTACTACGAGAACTTTGAAAAATGCTCAATTTTGTTTAAGTTCAAGGAAGGCGAAGAT
>CAYYMU010000230.1:0-3434 GCA_964472445.1 uncultured Desulfobacteraceae bacterium | reverse complement strand
TGTTCGACGTTCCTTTTTTA
This sequence comes from uncultured Desulfobacteraceae bacterium, assembly GCA_964472445.1. GTDB lineage: Bacteria > Desulfobacterota > Desulfobacteria > Desulfobacterales > ETH-SRB1 > CAYYMU01. The sequence goes on along the minus strand of CAYYMU010000230.1, from coordinate 3,414 downwards.
AACACAAAACTTCAGGACAAAGCCATTTATCTCTGACCTGGCCTAAAGGACCATGTTTTTCAGAACAAAATAAAAAAGCCCTGCATGTATAACAAAAACGTGCAGGGCTTTTTACTTTTATCATTTAATTAATCAGCCAGCAAAGGCTTTTTCGAAATTGGGAACAACCTGTTTTTTACGGCTCATAACACCGTCCAGCCATACTTTTCCATCTTTAGGCGCTATGCCAAAAGCTTTTTCAACTACAGATTCGTCATCAGAAGCAATCAGCATTTCAGATCCTTCTTTCATAATATCCGTCAATAAAAGAAAAACAGAATGTCGGCCTTCAGACTTAACCGCCTTGATTTCTTCAGCCAGAGCTGGTTTAACAGCATCCAGAATGGCCAAATCAACAACTTCGAGCTGGCCGATTCCAACCTTCTTTCCGTTCATATCAAAGTCTTTATAATCGCGGAAAACCAGGTCTCTTGTTGGGGTGCCTGCAACAGCAGACTTGACTGTAAACATCTCCATTCCAAGAGCTTTTAAATCAGATTCGCCGGCAATTGCAGCCAGCGCTTCTGCTGCTTCCTTGTCCTGGTCCGTGCATGTGGCTGATTTAAAAATAACCGTATCGCTGAGAATAGCGCAAAGCATTATTCCTGCGATGTCTTTTGGTATTTCCACGCCAAAAAAACCATACATGGCCTTAAGAATTGTACAGGTACAGCCAACCGGCCAGATCCATGCTTCAATCGGATTAGGTGTAGTTACATCGCCAAGTTTGTGATGATCTACGATTCCAAGAATTTCCGCCTCTTTCAGGTCATCAAGACTCTGAGCAAGATCAGAATGATCAACAAGAATAACCTGTTTGCCTGCGCCGCTGTTTAATAGTCCAGGAGCGCTGACACCATATCTGCCCAGAATAAAAGTTGACTCAGGATTGAGATCTCCCTGCATTGCAGGAACGGCCTCTACTCCGATCTTGGTTTTAAGATCAGCCAGAGCAATAGCCGCACACACGGAATCACTGTCAGGATTTTTGTGCCCAAAAACGTAAACTGCCATATCAAACCTCCAAAAATTACAAAATTAATATTAACTTCAGCATTCGCCTTATTTTATAGAATATCTGCGCTGTCTCTTAGAGACCTTTGCAAAACCTCCCCTTTTGCCCAATTACTGCGTCAGGCCCCAGTACCATCTGCCTGAGCTACGGGGTAAACTCAGATTTTAAGCCTCGCAATACTCAATGTATTCCTACGTTTAAAATTCTTACCTTCCTTGAACTTGAGCAAAATTAAACATTTTTCAAAGGTCTCTCTTATCAGAATAAGCTCGAAGTGTCAAGAATAGTATGGGCTGAATATCTTATCTGAAAAAATGCGAAAAATTTGTTAAACGGTGTTATACTGAATAATTATTGGCATGACCTGTTAATTTTGATAAAAGCCATTTATAAAAAAACTGGAATAAAAAAAAATGACGCCTCTTGAAAAAAAAACAATTGCAGATTTCAACGACAGCCTTTCTGGTGATATTAAGCTCAGCATTACCTTAACAAAAGACGATAGAAGTGAAACTCTTAATAAATTTTGCAAAGAACTGTCTGAGCTTGCGCCAAAAATCAGCGTACTGCAAAATAAAAACAACGATGATAATGCTCCATCAATTCAAGCCGGCAAAAGGATCACTTTCCATGGGGCGCCTGCTGGTACGGAATTAAAGCCTTTTCTGGAAATACTCACAGCGCTTGATAAAAACTCTGCAAACATTGCCGGGAATATCCAAAAGCGGCTGATCAAAGTCATAATGCCTGTTGAACTTAAACTGTTTGTAGCGCAGCAATGTTCATTTTGTCCTGTAATGATCAGCCGGATGTTTCCTCTTTCTTTTAATAATGAGAATATACATCTCACAATAATAGACTGCACTCTTTTTCCTGAAATAGCTGAATTAAATAACATAAAATCTGTTCCTGCTGTTTTGCTTGACGAAGAATTTCGCTGGACCGGTTCTACCCGGGTGGAAGAAATTATTGAAATTATAACAGACAGGGATCCAGCCAGTCTCAGTTCATCAGCAATAGAAAGAATTTGTAAAGAGGGAAATGCAGCAGATGTCGCAAAAATGATGATAGACAAAGAAATGATTTTTCCTGCATTTTTTAAGCTGCTGACACACGAAAAATGGCCTGTTCGTCTTGGCGCAATGGTAGTATTGGAATATATAACCGAACAAAACAGAAAACTGGCTGCTGAAATTGTTGATCCGCTGTGGAAATTTTTTGATGATGTTGATGTTCCTGTCAAAGGCGATATTATTCATATTGTAGGGGAAACAGGAGATTATGAAATAATCCCGAAACTGAAAATGATTTTATCCGGCAAGTATGACGATGAAATCAAAAATGCTGCAAAAGAAGCTTTGGAGAAAATCGAAAACAGATCTTTTTCTGCTGAAAAGGAGAAAATAAAATGAAAGTTTTTGGGCCTGTTCCATCCAGACGTTTGGGGAAAAGCATTGGAATAAACAATATCCCGCCTAAAATATGTACTTATTCCTGTGTATATTGTCAGCTGGGCAGAGCATTAAAAATGGCAGCAGACAGACAGGAATTTTTTTCTCCGGAAGAACTGTTAATAGAGGTAAAGGAAAAAATTAAAAATGCTGAAGCAAATAATGAATCAACAGACTATCTCACCATTGTCCCGGACGGAGAACCGACTTTAGATGTCAACCTGGGAAAATTAATTGATCTGCTTAAGCCGCTGAATATAAAAACAGCTGTTATAACCAACTCCTCCCTGATCCATCTGCCGGAAGTAAGAAAAGATTTATTAAAAGCCGACTGGGTCTCTTTGAAAATAGACAGCGTGCTTGAAGATGTCTGGAGAAAAATCGACAGACCTCATGGAAAAATCAGATTAAATTCCATATTAGACGGAATTATAAAGTTTGCTGATATTTTTAAGGGGCAGTTAAATACAGAAACAATGCTGGTAAACAATATAAATAACGATAAAAAAAGCCTGACACATACAGCAGAATTTATAAAAAAAATTCGTCCTTCTATTTCCTACTTAAGCGTTCCAACAAGGCCGCCTTCAGCAAAATGGGTTATCGCCCCCAAAGAACAGGAAGTTAATCAGGCATATCAGGTCTTTGCCGATATTTTATCAAAAGTTGAATTGCTGACAGGATATGAGGGTAACGAGTTTGCCTATACAGGTAATATTGAAGAAGATATTTTAAGCATTACATCTGTTCATCCCATGAGAGAAGATGCTGTTAAAGAATATCTTAAAAAGGCAAATGGCAAGTATTCTGTTATTGAAAAATTAATAAATGAAAATAAAATTATTGTTTCAGAATACAATAACAACCGTTTTTATTTAAGAAAACTCAACACCATGACCTCGTAAAAAG
>CAYYMU010000229.1:0-3456 GCA_964472445.1 uncultured Desulfobacteraceae bacterium | reverse complement strand
GCCCACTTACTTTGTCTTCTCGCCAGAGGCGAGCAAGAATTAACTACAACTAATCGGGAGATGATCCTAAAATCTTTATATAGCGCGTAACAATAAAATGATCAATTTCTAAAAAAAATGAATTTAGAATCTTTACTTAAATATTTCCTATTGACAGAACATTATGTTATGTATTTTGTAATCACTTACGTTTACGTTTCAAGATTAAAAAACAGCCGATTTTATGACCTCGTAAAAAGTCATTTGTAAGCGACATTGAGCAGTTTTGGAAAACGTTCACAGAGCCAACGAATTCGACTTTTTACGAAACCGTCAAATTTGCATGTGTTTAATATCAGGGGCTTTTCTGTATGGTGTTTAACGTTTTACTTTATATATCTTTATTTGTCTTTATTTCCGGGCTTATCTACAAGATTTACAAATGGTTCTCACTGGAAATTGGTTTTTCAGGCAGAGATATCAGCAAATCTGAAAGGCTGACCGCATGTTTCAAGGGTATTATCAGAATTATTTTCAGCTCAAAAATCCTCATTCTGATTAAAGTATTTATACTCGATGTAATACTTCAAAAACGAATTCTTAAGGAGGATTTTCTACGCTGGGCCATGCATATGCTTATATATACAGGCTTTGTAATGCTGCTTCTTATGCATGCGCTTGACAGTTTTATAACCAGCAACCTGTTTAGCGAATATTACTCTACATTAAATCCATTTCTCTTTTTAAGAAACCTCTTTGGCATAATGGTAATTGCAGGGATTGCAATCGCAATATACCGGCGCTTTATTATTAAAGTACCCCGCCTGAAAACAAACGGCATGGATTTTTATGCCATAATAATTTTAATAATAATTATAGTTTCCGGTTTTTTTCTTGAAGCAGTAAAAATTACCTCTTTTTCTGATTTTAAAAGAATGGTGGATGAATTTTCAGATGTAAGCGAAGAAAGCGATTTAAATGCCCTTGAAAGTCTGTGGGTTCAGAATTTTGGAATTGTGTCTCCAAATCTCAAAAAACCATTTGAACAACAAACCCTCGAACATGGCAGTGAAGTCCATGAGACAAACTGCGCAATGTGTCATTCTTCTGCGAAATGGGCTTTTACAGGATATTTTTCAGCACGTATTATAAGTCCTGCTGCTTTAATTATAGACCAGTTAAATTTTTCGATAATTTTGTGGTATATTCATATACTGGCCTGCTTTGCAGGGCTTGCCTATCTTCCTTTCAGCAAAATGTTTCATATAATAGCCAGTCCCATAAGTCTGCTCGCAAATGCTGTTATGGAAAAGAAAAAGTCAGATCCTGCAAATATTAAAACAAGGCAGGTGATGGAACTTGATGCATGCACCCATTGCGGAACATGCAGCCTTAGATGCTCTGCTGCAACAGCTTTTGATGCTTTGGGCAATAAAAATATTCTGCCATCAGAAAAGATGATTTCCCTGAAAAAATTAATTTCCGGTAAAAAAACGAGCTCTGAAGAATTAAAAGCTATTCAGGAAGGAATATGCATTTGCACGAATTGTGATCGATGCACTGTTGTCTGTCCTGTCGGCATAAATCTCAAAGAATTATGGATTAATGCAAGAGAGGGCTTACTCCAGAGAGGACATCCTGAGCCTCTGCTGCTTTCTCCATATTCCTTTGCCGGAGGTTTAAACCAGTATGAGCAACCTGCTGAAGAATACTGCAAGCATGTTAAATCTGCGAAACAAAATGCAGCAGGAAAATTTGACTCATTGATAAAGCAGACCAGTCTTTCTCTCAACAAGGAAGACATTGAAAAATTCAGTCAATTATCAGGTGACAACACATTCTCGTATTGCTTCAGTTGCCAGAACTGCACCAATATCTGTCCGGTTGTATGCAGTTTTGATAAGCCTGAAGATCAGCTGGGATTGCTGCCTCATCAAATCATGCGTTGTCTTGGCCTTGGTCTTGTTGAAATGGCTTCGGGTGCGAATATGATCTGGGATTGTCTTACATGTTATAAATGTCAGGAACACTGTCCGCAAAATGTTAATATAACAGACTTGTTCTTTGAGTTAAAAAATCTTGCTGTGAAGAATACAAGGCCATCGACTATCACCGACAAAGTAGATGGGACTTTCAAATAACTCAACTGTAGTTTTTGCCGGTTATCGCATCAGTTATAATTAAATTAAAACTGAAGATTGATTACTCAAAAGTTATTCTAATTTCAAGTGCTGCAGAGCGGCATAATGCAGCTTTTTACGACTCCATCAAATTTGATAGCTTAGTAAAAAGTCATTTGTAAGCGACATTGAGCAGTTTTGGAAAAAGATTCGGATTGAGCCTGGCGTTAAAAATTGTAAGCTGTTTGAGGGCGTTAGCCCGAGTTCTTGCAATTTAGCCAGGATTAATCCGAATCCCGAAAATGCTCACAGAGCGAACAAATTTTACTTTTTACGATTTCATCAAATTTAAGGTTAAAACAATATGATTAAATATGCATTATTTTTAGGGTGTAATATACCGGCAAGAGTAAGCCAGTATGAAGATTCTGCAAGAGCTGTCTTAGAAAATTCAGGAGTAAAACTGATTGAAATCCGCGATTTCAGCTGTTGTGGTTATCCGCTTAAAAATATTGACCACAAAGCATCTATTCTGTCTGCAGCCAAAAACCTGGCATTAGCGGAAAAAAAAGGACTCAACATAATTACTCTTTGCAAATGCTGCTTTGGAAGCCTGAAAAATGCTGAATACCTCCTTAAAAAAGATGCAGCTCTGTTAAAAGACATAAACAAAAAGCTTGATGAGAACGGCCTGAAATATGAAGGCAACAGCACTGTAAAGCATCTTCTTTCAGTGCTTTATCATGAAGTAGGTATTGAAACCATAAAAAAGAAAATATCTAAACCATATAAAAACCTTAATATTGCTACCCATTACGGATGCCATGCTCTGCGTCCAAGTAAAGTCACTGGATTTGACAACGCTGCAGAACCCACAATATTTGATGAACTGGTTGAAATAACAGGAGCTGTATCTGTTGACTGGTCTAAAAAATTAGATTGTTGCGGAGCGCCTCTGACAGGAATAAACAATGACCTCTCAATTGATTTGACAAAAAAGAAGCTGGCAGACGCTAAACATTCAGGGGCTGACTATATTTGTACAGCCTGCCCTTTCTGTCACCTTCAATTTGATGCTGTTCAGAATAAAATAATCTCAGATAACGGAAACAAAGGACATATCGCTCCTGTTTTATATACTCAAATTCTCGGGCTGTGCATGGGCATTGATCAGGAAACTCTTGGAATCAGCAAAAACAAACTCGATATCAGCGGAATTAAATCATTTTTGACTGCTTTGTAAGAAGCTATATCGGGTGTGTGATCTCAGAGCGGTACAAGGATTCAAGGGTTCGAGTGACACCTAGTACAATGTAAAATTTAAAAGTTCGCATTAATGTTATTTTTATGCTATACT
>CAYYMU010000228.1:0-3519 GCA_964472445.1 uncultured Desulfobacteraceae bacterium | reverse complement strand
CCCTTGTACCCTCTGAGATTACACCCGCTTAATTAGAAATAACCCACTTGTTTTATCTTAATTGACTACAACTAATCGGGAGATAATCCTATTTCAATTGTTTTTTTTAAAATAAAATTTTATAAGTTTATGAATAAACCGGTATGGTTTTTAGTGGTTATCGCGACTTTTTACGAAGCCATCAACTTTTTATAAAACTAATATTAAAAGGATATTATGAGAAGCGCATTTTATATCTCTGATAGCACCGCCATAACTGCCGAGGTGTTTGGCTATGCCCTGCTTTCATTATTCACGGAAGAGTTTAATCATATCACGATTCCATTTGTCGAAACCATTAAAAGAGCAGAGCAGGTAAACGAAAAAATCGAAAAAAGTTTTCAAGACAGTGGGCTCCGTCCTTTAGTGTTTCAAACAATAGTAAATACTCAGATAAAAGAAATTATTTCTTCAGGCCCGGGCATAAGTTACAATTTTTTGGACCAGTTTGTTCCTCAGCTTGAAAAAGCGCTTGGTATCAAGGCTAAACCGGAAAAACATCGTGCTCATAGTATTCACGAACGAACCTATGATATTCGAATCCAAGCCGTTAACTTTGCCATAGCCAACGATGATGGCGCCAGTCTTAAAGATTATGATAAAGCTGATATTATTCTAATAGGTGTTTCCCGTTCGGGTAAAACACCAACCAGTTTGTATATGGCTATGCAATACGGTATTAATGCTGCTAATTATCCATTCACTGAAGATGATATGGTCGATGCACTGAAATTGCCGGATGCATTGCATGCACACAAGAAAAAACTTTTTGGTTTGACTATAGACGCAAAACTATTGCATCAGATTCGCTCCAAACGACGAGCGAACAGCCGTTATGCTTCGCTTATTCAATGTCAAATGGAACTTCAAGAAACAGAAAACCTGTATCGAACAGAAAAGATTCCATTTATTAACAGTACGCGGTTTTCGATTGAGGAAATTTCCACCAAGATTCTGGCGGCAACCGGATTACAGCGACGTAAATATTGATGGCGTCGTAAAAAGTAAAATTTGTTCGTTCTGTGAGCATTTTTTGGGATTCAGATTAATCCGGGTACAAATGACCTTCAAATAACTCAACTGTAGTTTTTTCCGGTTATCGCAACAGTTATAATTAAATTAAAACCAGAAAAAACTCATGTATAACAAATCGTAAACAAAGAACCGGCCATAATAAAAACAGCAATTATGCCAATAATTCAATCTTTTATTGATAACAATACAGCAACAGGTTCTTTGCTAACGATTTCTAATACATTCAAACAGTTTTCTAATTTAAATTTAATCACAACTGAAGACTGATGGCGTCGTAAAAGTAAAATTTGTTCGTTCTGTGAGCATTATCTTTTTCCAAAACTGCTCTGGGCCAGGATTCTTTACTTGTTTGCAATACTATGGCTGGTCACTTGATCACGATGATTAACCTTTTCTCAATTTCCGGCTGTCACCTATGCGGAGGGTCAGTTTTATGGAATCAAAGTATTCTATCAGCGGGATTAAATACTTGCGGGATACTAATGCTATTTCCTTAAATTGAGGTGTTGTGATTTCTCCATGTAACTTCAGATAAGCCACAAGCTGATCTTTTAATTTGTTTACCGCCTGCGCATAAAAATAAAGATCTTCCTTTACTTTAAGCAGCAGTCCTTCATTAACAAGCAGCATTAGCACGTCTTTTGCCTGTTTTGTATCAACATCAAACGATTTGCTCACGTCCTTGAAGTAGGGCGGCGTGAGACCGCTTTCAAGATATGTATCCAGCATTTTTGCCTTTATATCAGCCTGGTCAACTTTAAGGGAAACTGTATGCGAGGATAAACTAACGGTATTTTCGTCCTGGATAATTGTTTTATCTTTTATCATTTGCCCGAGCATAAGATGAAAAAGCTTTGTTTGCAGGGCGGGAGGGAACTTTGATCTTAATTCTTCTTTAGGCATACCGGCCTTTAAGGGATTTATTTTATGGTAATTTGACAGGTAATCAAGTGTTTCTTTTTTTAATTTTTCAATGCCGTTATTATGAACGTAGATCCGGCTTTCCCTGTCAAAACAGACAATCGATTTTTTTGATAAAAGGTTCTGTATAGTGCTATCAAGCTGCTTTTCAAGAAGATTAGTCATTATTTTAAGGTCGGAAAAGGAAACACCAGTATAGCCTGAATCATCAACATGAGATAAAATTATATCTTCTGGTATGTTGCCGACAATTTCTTTTAACCGTTTAATCACATCCGGCTTAAAGCGTTTGTGCTTTCCGGGTATTGGATTTAATATATGCCCGCCGCCGATAGTTCGTATCGGGGAATAACTTCTTATAACAAACCTGTCGTCTTTTACTACCACGACCGGAGAGTCGAGCCGTATCTGGGCTAAAGTTGTTTCACCAGGGGCAAGCTCCTCTTCTTCGAGCAGAATAAGAATGCCCAGCACTTCGCTGGTTCCTGTATGAAATCTCACGCGTGTCCGGTTTTTAGCAGATTTTTTGTTTCCTTTAATATAATTTAGCAGGACATCAATCATAAAGCTCGGTTTTAGATCGCCCGGGGTCGATAATACCTGGCCGCGTGTTACAGATGACTTTTCAAGCCCCTGAAAATTAATGGCTGTGCGCATTCCAGCTTCAGCAGCATCCAGGCTTTCGTTATGTACCTGAATTCCACGCACCTTTGATGTAATACCTGACGGATATATCATGATGTTGCTGCCGACATGAATGTTTCCTGATATAAGTGTCCCTGTAATTACAGTTCCAAATCCTTTCATGGTGAAGACGCGGTCAACAGGAAGTCTGAACAGGCCTGTTGTTGTGTGTACGGGTACTGAAACAGCCAGTTCGTTAAGGGTTTTGATAAATTCCGGGATTCCTTTGCCTGTGGCAGATGATACAGGAACAATTGGACTGTTTTCCAGAAATGTTCCTTTGAGAAATTCCTTGATGTCTTCCAGTACAAGCTCCATCCATTCTTCATCTACAAGGTCGGTTTTAGTCAGGGCAACAAATCCGTGTTTTATGCCTAAGAGAGAACATATTTCCATGTGTTCTCTGGTCTGGGGCATTACGCCTTCGTCAGCGGCAATAACAAGAACTACGATATCAATTCCTGTAGCCCCTGCCACCATGTGTTTTATAAATTTTTCATGTCCCGGCACATCAACGATTCCAATATGCTGTCCGCTGGGAAGATCCATTGAGGCAAAGCCTAATTCGATTGTTATGCCGCGAAGTTTTTCCTCTTTTAAACGGTCTGTGTTGATTCCGGTAACAGCTTTAATAAGCGATGTTTTGCCGTGATCAATATGTCCTGCTGTTCCTAATATTATTTGTTTCAAATCTTATGTTTTCCTGTTTTGATGTTAACTGCTCAGGTGTTGAGACCTTTTACCTAAAAGCCTTCAGCCTTCAGCCTGTCCACCTGAATAATTACACGCAATAAATCTAAAAATCAAGAGACATGGAATAAAGAATCGAGACCCAAAGGA
>CAYYMU010000227.1:0-3527 GCA_964472445.1 uncultured Desulfobacteraceae bacterium | reverse complement strand
CAAGCGCATGGCCAGGACCGGAGCAAAAGAAATAGCAGTGGTTGACAGTGATGATCGAATTTTGGCTGACATAACCGCAATTGACCTTATTAAGTATAATGAATTATAAACTGTCAAGAAAGATTATAAATTACAACCTAATGAGGTAGTTGGGGACATCCATTGGATTATTGGTTTACAAGAAATTGAATGTAAAAAAGGGTCAAAAACATGGGGCAAAGGCAGACCCCTTATCTTTGGTCAACAGTCGGAAGATCTGTTGCGACGCAGCGGGTCGGCTGCGGCTCCAGGAGCTCCCGGCCAAAATCACGATTCGTTAGTTTTAAGGTGGATATTCAGGCATTACAAGGCCATGCCCTTGTATTTATTCTATGACCATTTTGTTGAGAGATTAGGTGATTATGGCAAAGCGGGAAGAATGGGGTTCGCGATTAGGATTTATTTTGGCGGCGGTCGGCTCGGCGGTGGGTTTGGGTAACGTCTGGCGTTTCCCCTATCAGGCCTACGAAAATGGGGGCGGTGCTTTTTTAGTTCCCTATTTTATCGCCCTGCTAACGGCGGGTATTCCGGTGCTGATTTTGGAATTTGGACTGGGTCACAAATATAAGGGATGTCCTCCGGCAATATTCCGAAGGCTTACCGCGAAGATTCCCCATGCGGAAAGCTGGGAATGGTTTGGATGGTTTCAAACGCTGATCTGTTTTTGCATCACGCTGTATTATGCAGTGATTCTTGCTTGGACGTTGAGCTATATGTATTTCTCCGTTCACCAGAGCTGGGGGGCGGATCCTAAGAGCTTTTTCTTTTATCAGTATCTGAAGGTTCCGGAAAACGGCTGTCCTATGGACATCCAGTTTATCAATATGCAGGTGCTGATCCCGCTGGCCGCGCTTTGGGGCGGGGTCTGGTTTACTATGGCTCGCGGGGTTCAGCGCGGGTTGGAAATCGCCTCCAAAATATTTATGCCGTTGTTGACAGTGCTGCTGTTGGCAATCACGGTGCGCTGCGTTTTTTTAGAGGGTGCCGCACAGGGATTGGACTGGTTGTTCAGACCCGATTTCTCCCGTTTACGAGAGCCCCGTATCTGGACGGCAGCCTACGGACAGGTCTTTTATTCACTCAGTATTGGATACGGAATCATGCTGACGTATGCCAGTTATCTGCCTAAAAAATCCGATCTGGTTAACAATGCCTTTATCACGGGATTGCTTAACAGCGGATTCAGCTTGGTGACCGGCATTCTCATTTTTTCCATTCTGGGCAATATGGCGCTACGCGAGGGGGTCGCTGTTCCAGATGTGGTATCGAACGGGATTGGACTGGCATTCATTACGATTCCACAGGCGCTTAGTTTGCATCTTCCATGGCCGGGAGTCCTGGGGCCTGTCTTTTTTGCCTGTTTGTTTTTAGCTGGTTTTCTTTCCCTCGTGTCTTTAGTGGAGCCGGTTATTTCATCGGTGATTGAGAAAATGCATTGGCCGCGCCGCAAAGCAACCCACGTGATTATGCCTGTCTTTATCTTGGGCAGTTTCCTTTTCGCCACGAATGGGGGGTTGCTGATACTGGATATATTCGATCATTTTATTAATAATTTGGTCCTGCTGGCCTCCATGTTTTTTGAACTGCTGCTTATGTGCTGGTTCTTTAGAACCGATTGGACTCGGGATTATGTAAATCCCGTTTCAGAGATTCATGTGGGCTTTCTGTGGACCGTTAGCCTGAAGTTCATCACCTTTTTTATGCTCGCTTCCATGTTGCTGAGCAACATTTCGGCAGACTTGGGGTTTGGCCTTGAATCGGTTTTGCAACTATTGCAAACCAAAACGGGCTTCGAGGATTTGACGATTCAGGAGCTTCACAATAACTATGGCGGTTACAGTGCGCAGGCCCTGCTGGTTTGGGGTTGGATTCCCATTATGATGATTGGGGGTGGCGCGTTTTTGCTGCAACGTTTGCGCCGGAACGAGCAGTTTCTTCTCCATGAAGAGGCCAAAGAAAGGAGTTGATGATGTGTATTTCCGCAGTGCTGATAATGATTGCCGGTCTTTGTATCACCTGGGGAGGCGCACTGATCTGTCTTTTGATCGCGTTGCGCAGGAGGAATGGTGCGAAGTGATGTTGCAGGTTTATGGCGTGGGGTTATTCACTCCAGCTTCCTTCAGACGATCTATCACGATTCCGCCCTTGCCTTCGGCTAATACTTTTGTTAATATGTTCAACATGTTAACAGGATTCACGCATAAGGTACTTTCACCCTATAAGTTCACGCCCATGCCGGGTGTACACCTGTAAATCAGCGAACGCAAAAAGCCGCGGTGCTGATTTAAACGTTGGGGGGAATTTAAAAATCATAAAAACTTGCATTTGTGACCCATTTGTGCTACAATATTGTGTAAATGTATAAATGGAGGTGAAACATGAATAAATCAGCTACTGTACGTGCTCGAATCGAACCGAATCTTAAGAACAAAGCTGAAAAAGTATTCCGTGAATTGGGATTATCAACAACGCAGGCAATCAATCTCTTTTACAAACAAGTAGAGCTAAGAAATGGGCTGCCTTTTGAGGTCGTTATTCCAAACGAAATAACGCGTCGAACTTTTTCAAGTACGGATATTGGGAAAGACTTAATAGTTTGTGAAGACGCAGACGATATGTTCAGAAAATTGGGAATCTGATGCTTACACCAGTATATACCCGTCAATTCGAACGAGATCTTAAAAGGGTGCGAAAACAAAAAAAGAATCTGGACAAACTAAAAATCATCGTTTGTACACTTTTGACTGAAAAGGTATTAGATCCAATCCACCGTGATCACAAGTTAATTGGCAACTGGCAAGGCCGTCGAGAGTGTCATATCGAAACAGATTGGCTTTTGATATATAAGTATGAAATTGACCGTATCATTTTCGAACGCACAGGAACTCACTCAGATCTATTCCGGTAGTGAATGCATTGCTACCCCAACCTGTCACTTCACCAGACGCCAAAACCCTCGCGGCTTTTGCCGCTGGTGAGTTCTTCGTTCGGTTTGAAAGTACCCACAAAATAGATCAGAATTTATAGGACGTAGTTGGGGACGTCTATTGGATTATTGGTTTACAAGCAATTGAATGTAAAAAAGGGTCAAAAACATGGGTCAAAGGCAGACTTGGCCTGTATGCTGTGAGACCTTTGCAAAACCTCCCCCTTTGCCCAATTACTGCGTCAGGCCCCAGTACCATCTGCCGGAGCTACGGGGTAAACTCAAATTTTAAGCCTCGAAATACTCAATGTATTCCTGCGTTTAAACCTGATTTAAAATTTGGTCGCCTTCCTTGAACTTGAGCAAAATTGAACATTTTTCAAAGGTCTCGCTGTTTCTGTTCGTCGGCTCATAGCTTTGCACTCCAGCTTCCTTCAGACGATTTCTCACGATTCCGCCCTTGCTTTTGGCTAATACTTTTGCTAATGCGTTCAGCACATTAACAGAATTCACGTATAGGGGACTTTCACCCCATAAGTTCACGCCCATGCCGGGCGTACAC
>CAYYMU010000226.1:0-3621 GCA_964472445.1 uncultured Desulfobacteraceae bacterium | reverse complement strand
CTAGAAGGACTTTTCAAAGCTATAAAGGCAAAGCCTGAGGTGGCATGCCCTGCGCATCGGAATCCACACTAAAATCCTAAAATCTAATGAAGTAGTTGTGGAAGTCAAGAAGTGTGCCCTCTGTTCACTTCTGAAACAAAATACCTCAATTTTCCAGAAGGGTCTCTTTTGATATTAGACAACCTTTTAAAACAAACCTTAATATTTGCACCAAATTGCTTTTTCATCAATTTTTCGAATAGTTCTTCAGCACTACCCACTGACCCTGCTCCAGGAACTACCTCGACCTCGAACAGATCAACGCTCTTTTGGGTAACCCTGAATTGCAGGATCGAACGAGGGTATGCTTCCATCACTGCTTTATTAACATAAAGGAAGTCTCCTGACATATAACTTTCACCATTTTTGAGAAGTATCCTATCACTTTCTTTGGCCACCGATATCTCCATGAGGGGAAGGCCGCGTCCGCACCCGCATGTCCCTGATAATGAGCTGCCTATATCCCCTACCCTGTATCGGATAAGTGGCATATAGTCATTCCTCAAATGGGTTAAAAATATTTCACCTCTGTCGCCCGGGGAGACAGGATTACCATCTTGATCAAGAAATTCGATAAAGGTAAGTTCACTTGATATATGCCAGCTTCGATGCGGACATTCATAAACAAATCCACCTGTCTCTGAACACCCATATTCATTTGCCGTTTTGCATCCGAACATCTCTTCAATTAACAACCTCTGGTCCGATGAACAGGATTCAGCAGTAATCATTATAACCTTGATCCCCAGCTTATCTGCAGAGAGTCTGTTTTGCTGAATAAACTCAGCAAGAGGAAAAATAGCCGAAGGGTAAGCATATATGATATGAGGTTTGAAGTGGCATATCCTTTGCCATACCTTCTTGATTGACCCTTTTTTAATGTCAAACGCCGAAAATATAAGAGAGTTCATACAATAGCTTTTGACTTTTTGACTCAGCCGATCTCTACCTCCGGTATAAGGCCTTCCCCAGATTGCAACCTGTGGTGACCCCGGCTGGATGTCCCACCAGTCCTTAGCCCTCCATCGCGCAGCCTCAGAGTAGCTTTCATGCTCACCGCTGTAATAAAGAGTCAGACTCTCTCCGGTTGAGCCGCTTGTCGAACCTTGAGTAATTCTTCCTGAATAATTGGGATTTAGAAATTCAGACAGATGATCCCGCACATCTTTCTTCTCTGTTTTTGGAAGACTCAAAAAATCTTTGTAAGAAAAGGCCGGGTTGTCAAAATCCCAACCAATACGGCTATACATTTTTCGATAATAGGGAACTTCCCGGGCTGCCTTGTTTACGGTTCTTCTAAGAAGTTTCCACTGTTTGGAAATGAGTTCGTCCCGGCTCATCCACTGAGATTCGGACAATTCTTTCAGGGCTCGTGCAGCATATTCCCCCTTCAATCTTTGCACAAGAGGCCAGTAAATATGTCGAGTAAAAGATGCGTGTAAGCTCATAAGGCAACAACTTCTCTATAAAGGTTTATGTATTCAGCAGCAACCTTTTCCCAGGAAAACTTTTTAATCCGTTGATATCCTGATTCAATAAGAATTTTACGATAGTTGCTATCAAACACTATCTTTCTTAGCCCCTGAGCAATGTCATCAACATTTGATGGATCTACCAGGCAAGCCGCATTTGCGGTAACTTCAGGAATCGAAGAACTCTTTCCAGCAAGAACCGGGACACCAAGAGACATGGCCTCCAATGGTGGAAAGCCAAATCCCTCATACAGGGAAGGATAGCATAAAGCGAGGGCTCTTTTCGTCAGTCCTGCTAAAACATTTTTTTCGACTATCCCACATAAGTAAATATTGTCAAAAATTCCTACTTTCTTGGCCATGACAGCCTGCTCACTTCTGGCCCACTGCTCATGGGAAATGCCGGCAATAACTAACTCTGGAAAATCATGGACATCTTTTCGGCATTGTGCCATGGCTTCGATAAGTCGTCCAAGGTTTTTTCTGGGGTCTAATACGCCTGCATAAAAAAGATAGTCTTTAGGCAATGCATTCTCAGTAATGAACCGATTAATATTTTCTTCATTATAAGCCCCCCCGTTTGACAGGTAGGGTTTAAAGCCATTGTGTATTACCCTTACACGATCTTCAGGAAATGAAAAATAGGTCAAGACCTCCTGACGTGTGAATTCCGAAACAGTGGCTACCAGACCTACCCGGCTCAGCGAGATTTCCATCTGGCGCCGATAATTCTCAACTTCATTAGATTTATAGAGTTCCGGGAAAGCCAAATAACGACAGTCATGAATTGTTAAGACTGTCTTCATTCTCTTTGCCGGTGGGATCTGTATATGAAGGGAATGAAAAACATCTATTCCCCTTAGATATAAATCAAACGGCGGCCAGCGGTGTTTCCACCACCAGTCTATTAATCTCCGCGGTAACCTAAGAGAGCGGCTATCCATGCCTGGGTAAATTTCCGGGTATCCAGTGCCCCGAAAATAGTTCATGAACATGGTGAAATGCACATCTTCATCAACAACCGGCATATTAAGCAGCAAGTTATGTGCGACCTCTGACAATCCGCTATACGGATTAACAACCAGACAGCTTGTGTCAATTGCGACGTTCATTACCCTTGCCTCTTCCAGGGACCCCTTTTTTGAATATCGGCAAAAACCTGAATTAGTTTTGAAGCAGCCTTCTCCCACGTATGTAAGGCAACATGATCAAATCCTTTATTAATCAATTCGGATTGTAGCATTTTATCAGATAAAACCCTTTCCATTTCATAAGCCAGTTCTTCTGTATTGTTGGGGTCCACTTTGATAGCCGCATCGCCGACTGTTTCTGGCAATGAAGAACAATTAGAGGTAATAACCGGTGTACCACATGCCATTGCCTCCAGCGGCGGAGAGGTCCAACCCTCATAAAATGAAGGGAACACAAAAAGATCGGCTCCATTATAAAGATCTACCAGATTTTCTGTTTCATACACATGCCCAAGGAAGTGGACACAGTCCGAGAGCTTATGTTCATTCACAAATTGATGAGCGCTATCCCACGCGCTATCCGGAGGGCCACCCAAAACTAAATCAATAGAAACCTTTGAAGATAATTTCTCATATGCCGAAAGGATCCCCATGATATTCTTATGTATACCGATAGCTCCCACATAAAGAATATAGGAACGATTTAAACCATAAATATTGTTTAAACGCTCCCAAACGACCTGCTGTTTTTTTCGCTGTCTGAATTGTTTATTTACCCCATGTGTAACAACATATATTCTCTCTGGGGCTACACCAACATGGCGGATAAGTTCTTTTTTAGTGGTTTCAGAAACGGCAACTAGGTAATCGGCATGATTTAAGATATATGAAAACCCCTCATCAAGGGACTGAACAACATGCGGCAAAATCTTTTCAGGTATTATCTTGTATGCCAAGCCGTGAACTGTTGCCAGCACTAAGGCTCTTTTTGCGGGCGGAAAATAAAACTCATTAACATATAAAACGTCGCATTCAGATGTAATCGTTTCGAGATAAGGCCAGGAAAACTTTTTCCAACAGTAACTTAACACTCTGTTTGGAATAGAGATTATTTTTTCCTCCACACGGCGTGGTAAAGG
>CAYYMU010000225.1:0-3649 GCA_964472445.1 uncultured Desulfobacteraceae bacterium | reverse complement strand
CAGGGCACTGGAAGAGATCGACGGTATCAGGAATGTCAAGGTTGATCTCGAAACAGGAGATGCTTCGTTTGATGAATCAAAACCGGTTGATATGGATAAAGTGAGAGCATCGATAAAAAATGCAGGGTATGAAGCCAGCCTCTTTTAGGCTGGATATTTCCCCATAAAAATTATTGATGATAAAGCAGTTCCGATGTTGTTTTGAAGGGGTGGCTTAGTTTTGTTGGATAAAAATTTTAAATTAATAATAGAATATGACGGAACCGATTATCATGGCTGGCAAAGGCAGAAAAATGGCCGTACAATTCAGGGGGAAATTGAAAACGCGATAAATAAAATGACCCAAAAAAAAGTTTCTCTAACAGGCTCTGGCAGGACAGATGCAGGAGTACATGCCCTGGCGCAGACGGCAAATTTTCAATGTAACACAGGCCTTGAACCTGAAACCCTTCAAAGAGGTTTAAACAGCATTGTGCAAAATGATATTGTAATAAAAAAATGCTGTTTGGTTGATGATAATTTTCATGCAAGGTATAGTGCAAAAAGCAAATTATATTGTTACAGGATATTAAACCAGACGCTTCGTTCCCCTGTCAGCCGTCGCTATATATGGCATATATCCAAAACACTTGATTTAAAAGCCATGCGTCTGGCAACGAGTCACATAATCGGAACACATGACTTCAAGTCATTTGAGGGCGCGGGCAGCCCAAGAGCAGGCACAACAAGAACCATACTTAATGCAAATATCATTGAACATGATGGCAATCGCATATATTTTGAAATAGAGGCTGATGGTTTTTTGCGATATATGGTTCGCAACATTGTCGGAACATTAACAGATGTGGGTTATAATAAAATTACTCCGGATGATTTTAAAGCAATACTGCTTTCAAGAGACAGAAACCGTGCAGGGGTAACCGCTCCTCCGCACGGGTTGTTTCTCGTTAATGTTAAATATTGATGGCGTCGTAAAAAGCTGCTCTATACCGCTTTGCGGTAATGGGGACTAAAATAATTTTAAACAATCAGTCTTCAGTTGTGATTAAATTAAAGTAACTACTCAGGCACAGAGGGGCAAAGGCACAGTGGCACAAAGCAAAATAAAAACATATAGAGAGTTGCAGGTCTGGCAAAAATCAATGCGCCTCTGTGCCTGAATAGTTATATGATAACAAAAGAAAAAATATCAGTGATAATCAGCGTAGATCGGTGGCTGAGTAATTATAACTGATGCGATAACCGGGAAAAACTAGAGTTGAGTTATTTGAAAGTCCCATCTGCTGTGTTGTATATTAAGCTTATGTACTTAGCCATAAAATGTCTATGGTGTCGTAAAAAATACTTTTATGAGGAATGAATTTTGAAAAATCCTGTTGTATGGGCAGAAGTCGATCTTAAGGCCATAGCGCATAATGTCAGTGAACTGAGACGAATAGCCAGCCCTGATGCTTTGCTTATGGCTGTTGTAAAAGCAAATGCATACGGCCATGGCCTTAGAGAGGTGGCATGCAAAGCCCTGGACAGCGGCGCACAGGCTCTGGGGGTGGCAAGAATAGACGAAGGGATTCAACTGAGAAAGGCCGGGCTTGACGCATTGATTCTTGTTTTCAGCTATACCCCTCCCGACATGGTCGGAGATCTTATTGACTTTGATCTCACACAAACAGTTTATTCTTATGAAACAGCAAAAGCTCTGTCTGAGGCCGCAGGCCCAACCAGTAAAAAGCTTAAGGTCCATCTTAAAGTGGACACTGGAATGGGAAGAATCGGCATGCTGCCTGCCTGTTTTTGTAATTTACAATCAAACAGTGATGCCATTGATAATGCTCTGCATGAGGCAGAATTAATTGCGCGTCTTAAAAACCTTGAGATTGAAGGCATATATACACATTTTGCCTGCGCTGACAGCGGTGATGAATCTTATACTGAAAAGCAGTTTGAAATATTTATGGATTTTATTGATAATCTTAAACACAGAGGTCTGGAATTTCCTGTTAAACATGCTGCAAACAGTGCGGCGCTGATAAAGATGAAAAAAACACATCTTGATATGGTTAGAACCGGCATATCGATTTATGGTTTATACCCGTCCGACAGTGTGGATAAAAGCCTTGTTAATCTGAAGCCTGCAATGGAGCTCAAGGCAAAAATAATTCATTTAAAAAAGGTTCCAGCCGGATTCAAGGTCAGTTACGGAAGCGCTTATGAAACCGTAAAGCCCACAACAATCGCCACAGTGTCCATTGGTTATGCTGATGGTTTTAACCGCCTGCTGTCTTCAACAGGCCATGTGCTGGTTTGCGGTCAGAGGGCGCCTGTTGTGGGACGTGTGTGCATGGACATGACGATGCTGGATGTTGGAGCTATCCCGGAGGTTTCACTTGAAGATGAGGTGGTGATTTTCGGCAGACAGTGTGATGCCTGTATAACAGTCGATGAAATAGCTTCAAGCATAAATACTATCAATTACGAGATCGTATCTGCAATTACAGACCGTGTTCCAAGAGTTTATTTATCTTAGATGGTATCTTCAAACCATTAACTAAAAAAGGATTTACGACGCGGATGTGGTGGATGCCTGCCCGATATTATTTCTTGAGAAGGGTTTTCAGTTTAAAGATGGCTGATTTTAAATATCAGACTCCGAGATATCTTTGCCTGTCTTAGGGAGCTCATGTATGATTAAAAGACGTTTTTTATATTCATTACCGATTGTTCTTCTTCTTATCGTCGTTGTTGCCGGCTGGTTTGCCACTGATTACCTTGGCAATAAAGCCCGGCAGGAAATGGTTGCAGAAAGCCGAGCTGATGCATTAGCCCTGTCCATCCATGTATCCTCTACATTCACATACCTCGAAAGGGTCGTTCAGGTCCTGGGCGGTTCTCCATTGATTGCTCCCGCTCTGCTGTCTAAAGGGGCTCAGGATATCGAACAAGCCAATAGCGTGTTAGACAGACACAATTTAGCTTTAAACGTTTCAGTGGTTTACCTGATGAATACCGATGGCATGACGGTGGCATCCTCCAACCGCAAAGATCGGGACAGCTTTGCAGGAAAGTCATATCGTTTTCGTCCTTATTTCCAGGAAGCGGCCAAGGGCCAACCTGTTCGTTATTTTGCGCTGGGCATTACTACCGGAAAGAGTGGTTTCTACGCAAGCTGCCCGGTTCAGAATAGTACAGGCAAAGTCCTTGGCGTGGTCACGATGAAAAAGGATCTTGACGAGATGGAGACCTTTTTCAGCAAATACGCTTTCTCTTTTCTCATCAGCCCAGACGGCATTATTTTCGTGTCCAGCATACCGGCCATGGCCCTAAAGAGTCTCTGGCCGCTGGACAAAGCAGCACAAGAAAAACTAATTGCTTCCCGGCAATTCGGCAATAAACCCTTTGGGAACGGTCTTTTTAATAAGGAAATTTCCGATGGTACGGAAGTCACTTTAGAAGGAAATGATTATTTTGTTTCCAGGACGGTGATTGACAGCGACGGATGGTCGGTTGTGCTTTTGACCCCGACAGATCGTATCGGGGATAATAAATTGATCGGCATTCTGGTAACGATTTTAGCCTGCCTGTTGATTATGTTCCTTTCAGGCATTATCTTGGTCACAGATAGATCCAAAGAGGCCATTCGGCAAAGCGAGGA
>CAYYMU010000224.1:0-3679 GCA_964472445.1 uncultured Desulfobacteraceae bacterium | reverse complement strand
AAGGCGCTGATAAAGTCTTTAGAAAACAAACACTTGAATCCTTGGACCCTCTTCTCCAACTAAATTGGAGAAGAACCTGATCATATAGTTAATATTTTACTTATTCAATGGAATTAGCCAGGACAACTTCTCCCCCTTGGATCAGCTAATCGCTAAAAGAACCGTAATTTATTATAAGGAGGTTATTATGCGAAAACGAAAGAATAAACTTATAAGTTTTGATGCAATGGTGAAATTTTTCATGCAGCAGTATAATATTCCAACAAAAAGAGACTTCGAGAGTCTTATGCTTAGAATGGATAAGCTGGAGAAGCTGATCAAATCCTCAATTAATCCTGTCAGAAACAGACGTGTTCCCGGCAAAGTTTCCGGCAAAGGAAAAACTTCGGCTAACAAATCTGCAACAGCTTCAGATACTGTTTTGAATTTTATAAAGACCTGTAAAAATGGAGCAGGTTTCGCCCAGATAAAGGCTGAGACTGATTTCGGAGAGAAAAAGCTTCGCAATATTATTTTTCGTCTGGATCAAACAAATAAAATTAAGCGTAAGAGCCGGGGTATTTATATTGCCTCATAAGTTCTGATCATGATTTTTTACCTCACTTTTGATCTCAGCTTTAAAAACCGCAGTCTGGGAAAAGTCAGATATGGCAAATGATATGTTTTGAAAGGCAGTAAATATGAATAAAACTTCGGACCCAAACAATCCCGGGCTGAAACAGGGCGATAATATATGCGGTTATTCTATTAAGAGAATCGCAGGACTTAAGGAAATAGACTCGGTTTTTTATGAGCTTGAGCACAACGCTATAGGCGCAAAACATATCCATATAAGTAAAAACGACGAGGAAAACACATTCGGCGTAGCCTTTAAAACTGTTCCAACTGATTCAACAGGCGTTGCTCATATTCTTGAGCATACTGTCCTGGCAGGTTCAAAAAGTTTTCCGGTTCATGATCCGTTTTTTTCCATGCTAAAGAGAAGCCTGAGCACATTCATGAATGCCTTTACTTCTTCTGACTGGACCATGTACCCCTTTTCCACCCAGAACAGAAAAGACTTCTATAATCTCATGGATGTCTATCTCGATGCCGCGTTTTATCCCAGTATAGATGAGCTTAGTTTTAAACAGGAAGGGCATCGTCTGGAAATAGAAGATGATTCAAAAGACGGTAATTCTGAGAGGCTTGTTTATAAAGGCGTTGTTTATAATGAAATGAAGGGCGCCATGTCATCTCCGGATCAGGTGTTAACACAGTTTCTTTTAAAATCTATTTATCCTGACACAACTTACGCCCATAATTCAGGCGGAGATCCTGCTGTAATTCCAAGTTTAACTTATCAGCAGCTAAAAGCTTTTCACAGCCGGCACTATCACCCGAGCAATTCTTTTTTCTATACATACGGGAACATGCCGTTAAAGGATCATCTTGTTTTTATAACAGAAAAGGTCTTGAAAAATTTTGATCGTATTGATCCAAAAACAGGTGTTTCTTCTCAACCACGCTGGGACAAACCCAGGAAGGCAGTGTATAAATATCCACTTGGTGAAGGCGAAGACCCATCAAAAAAATGCCAGGTCTGCAATGCATGGCTGACTGCGGATATCAAGGATTTTTTCGAGATTCTGGTTCTTACTCTTCTTGAACAGATTCTTTTAGGAAATTCAGCTTCTCCACTTCGCAAAGCCTTGATAGATTCCAGGCTTGGAACCGCACTGTCTGATGGAACAGGCTTTCATTCTGATAACCGGGATACAATGTTTGTATTCGGGCTTAAGGATGTGCATGAGTCTGATGCAGAAAAAATTAAAACTATTGTCTTTGATACCTTAAAAAGCCTTGTAAATAAAGGTATTGATAAAAAACTGATTGAGTCTGCCATTCATCAGCTAGAATTTCATCGCAGGGAAGTAACAAACACTCCCTATCCATATGGCTTGAAATTGCTTTTAACCATTTCAGGATGCTGGTTTCATGGCGGGGATACTGAAAGGATTTTGCGTCTTGATGCAGATCTTGACAGGCTTAAACAAGAAGTTTCCAAAGGATCTTTTTTTGAGAACAGGATAAAAAGTTATTTTCTGGATAATCCTCACATGGTTCTTTTTACACTGATTCCTGATCAGCTTGTGGAACAGGAGGAAAACAAGAGAGTCGCCGCAGAACTTGATGCTGTAAAGGCATCATTAAGCAGCTCCGAAATAGATAAAATAAAAAAGGATGCTGAAGCATTGAAACAGCTTCAGGAAGACATAGAGGATATTTCCTGCCTTCCTACTCTTCAGCTGGAAGATATTCCCCCTTCGATTAAAAGTATAAAAGAGACAGGCGGATACAATACAGAGTGTGTCTGTTATAATCAGCCGACCTCGGGTATTTTTTACTTTGAGGCAGCCGCAGGTGGGTTAGACCTTAGAAGTCATTTGCTTCCCCTTGTGCCTTTTTTCTGTTTTGCCTTTCCCAGAATGGGTACTGCGGTAAGGGATTATACGGAAATGGCTCAGCTTATTGACGCTTATACAGGGGGTATTGGAGCCTCTTCTCATTCGCGCACGAGCTTTGAAAAAAAAAGTTCTTGTCTGCCTTTTATATCTTTCAGCGGAAAATGTCTTGTCAGAAACCAGAAAAAGATGTTTGAAATCATTCAGGAACTTGTATGCAGATTTGATTTTTCAGATCTTTCCAGATTAAAGAGCCTTTTATTAGAATACAGGGCAGGGCTTGAATCCATGGTTGTTCAAAACGGCCACAGTCTGGCAATGATGCTTGCTTCCAGAAATCTCTCAAAAACATGTATGCTCAGCGAAATGTGGCACGGTGTTCATCAGCTTCAAACCATAAAAGAAATAACCAGCGAGCTTTCCGACGATAAACTGAAATCCATATCCAGTGGTTTGCTTTTAACAGGTAAAAATATTTTTGCAAAAAATAATGTTAAAATCGCCCTGATAGGCGAGGATAGTCCCTTGTCAGAGGCCTCTTCTATGGTAGAATCCATACAGAATAACCTGCAAGACGGGCAATCAGATTGTTCTACTGCTTCTGAAATCAACCCTGATAATGAAATTGTCAGGGAAGGATGGAGCACATCGACTGCTGTTTCATTTGTGGCTCAGGTATTTAAGACTGTGCGAATGGGGCATGAAGATGCTCCTGCTTTGTCTGTGATAAGCAAAATGCTCAGGTCAATGTATCTTCATCGTGAGATCAGAGAAAAAGGAGGAGCATACGGTGGATTTGCCATATACAATTCCGAAGACGGTGTGTTTAATTTCGGATCTTACAGAGATCCCCATATATCTGATACACTTAAAGTGTATGACAGTGCGGCAGATTTTATAAATTCCGGGCAATTTACTGACGAGGATGTCAAGGAAGCTATTTTGCAGGTATGTTCCGGGATAGACAGACCTGATCCGCCCGGGCCTGCCGCGCAGAAGGCATTTTACAGAAAAATTGTTTCCTTATCAGATGAAGAGAGAAAGGCTTTTAAAGAAAAGCTTCTTTTATTAACCAAAAGTAAGGTTATAAAAGTTACTGGAAAATATTTTGATTCAAACAGGGATAGTTCTTCTGTGGCGGTTATATCTAATGAGCTGAAATTAAAAGAAACAAACGAAAAAATGCCTGATAACAACCAGTTAAGACTTTACAGGATTTAGGTTTTTAAAGAGAA
>CAYYMU010000223.1:0-3695 GCA_964472445.1 uncultured Desulfobacteraceae bacterium | reverse complement strand
CGCCGCCGCCCGTACCACCGCCGCCGCCCGTACCGCCGCCGCCGCCCGTACCGCCGCCGCCGCCCGTACCGCCGCCGCTTCCCATGCCAAAGTGGCTTTCCACGTTGGCAGAGCTGTCATTGGATAAAGCGCCGGCTTTGTATTGTTCGACAGCCTGACGAACCTGCCCGCTTACTCCGGTTATTACCTTTATATTAGTTGCACCGAAAGTTTGAAAGGCGTTGGGGCCGCAGTTGCCTGTCAAGACGGCTGATACGCCCTTTTCAGCCATTAGCTGGGCAGACTGGATTCCCGCTCCTCCACCTAAAGCAATATTGGCATTATCAACTGCTTCAAAATCCATGGTATCCAAATCTATAATCAAAAAATATGCGCACCGTCCAAAACGAGATTCCACTGTATCTTCAAGTGTAGTCCCTGTAGATGAAACTGCTATTTTCATATTGTTTTCCTCCCGGTTAAGTATTTTTTTAAAAAGTTCATTATGAGAATATACTCAGAATCAATAAAAAATAAGAGGTAGTGTTAGTATTGTCAAGATTTTTTTTGATAAAAAAATTCTTATTCTGCAACTGCTTTATTTGATGGGCTCGTAAAAAGTCATTTGTAAACGACATTGGGCAGTTTTGGAATCCCAAAAATGCTCACAGAACGAACAAATCTTACTTTTTACTACACCATCTTATTTAAGAAGGAGTATTTACAAGACAGGATGTAATTCTATTGAAATTGACCGGTTCGAGTGAAGTGTTTCAAGACTGCTCGCAAGACCTGCCAGCTATGTTCCGGGGTTTACGAGGCTTGCCGGCTGAGTTTAAATCTCCATGAACAGTACCATTCATCAGGGTGATTATCAGGAGGGCAGCCAATACATTCAGTAATTATTCTTTGATCAATGGCTCTGGCAAAATATGTATATTCCACTATTCCACCTGACTTGCAGGGATAATCATCAAGCCCTTTACGTTTTCTTGCTGATTGAACACGGCATTTATTCATTTGGAACACAAAACTTTCAGGCCCTTCGTCGATAAAGGACTGAACGTTTACACTGGAATACAAACGAAAGTTTAAAGCTTTTTTTAAACCTTCAAGCCCGGAATTTTCAGGAAGTTTTAAGAATTGTTTTATCGACCATGCTTCAAAAGGTGAAAAATGTGCCCAGCAGGAATCATTACAACGCTTGGCATCATTCATTCCACTGGCGAATTCAACTGCCTGGAACCAGACACCATCATTTGCAAGCCAGTTTACACCAACACTTTCCATAAGTTCGCAAAGCGACTGATCAGACATTTCCAGCAAAGGAGCAGGTATATTGTCAACCATTTTAAAATCAAGAACCCTGGAAAGCCTTTTCATTTGATAAGTATAGCTTTTTTCAGATGCACTGCCAAGCGTTTCAAGTGCTTTCTCCATACCCATCTGATGTTTTACTTCACTAAACCAGAGGGCATAATGGACTATTATCCGGTGAAACATGTCAAGAATAAAACGCGCTTTGTCTTCATGGTTCAGGTCAGTTGTGGTTTTAACCGAATCGTCCATTTGTCGAATCTCCTTTTACATTAAAATCAGCCTTCATATAATACAGCAAGTATAGTAGATTTCCCTTTTTTAGAAACAATCTGATGAGGTGTTGTGGACAAATAATAAATGCTGTCTCCCTGCTTAAGATCAAACCGGTCGTCTCCAATTTTTACATTTACAACGCCGTCTAATACATAGATAAATTCTTCACCCTCATGGACCGACATATCATCTTCCGGGTTTTCCTCAAGCCTTACAATAAGGGTCTCCATGTGACGTCCCTTTACTTCAGGCGCAAGGCTTTTATAGGTATAAAGCTCTTTTTGCCCTTTTTTTGATGTAGATCTTGCAACAATTTTCTGTTCGTTTTTTCTGGTAACTGAATAGAGCCTGTCTCCAACACCTGAAACCAGGCGACCGAATGCGCTGTCAAGCGCTTTTGAAAGTTTTATGGCAGTGCCAAGCTGAGGCTGAACTTTACCTTTTTCTATTTTTGAAAGAAATTCAACATCAAAACCAGTCAGTTTGGAAAGCTCATCTATGGAGATTTTCTTTTCTTCTCTGATAGCTTGTATCCTGCTTCCTGTATCTTCAAGGCTTTGTTTATCGGGTTTTGATATATCTCCTGTCAGGTCTTCAAAAAAATCAACATCTATATGGGATTTTTTATTCTTTGTTTCCATTTTTACTCCTTAATTTTATACAACAGGCTTTAACCGTCTTGAAGTTTCAGTCATTTTTGCTGCTCAGGCAGTACTGCCTCAGTGCCCCAGCTCGCGGGTATTTTCTGGCCGGGAGCCTCATTTAACTTTTCCTTTAGTTTTTTCAGACCCGGCCTGGCAAACTGCATGTGTCCTTCCTTTAATGTACGTCCATTTATGACAGCCTCGGAACGGAGTCTTCTCCCGGCAGTTTTTTCCATTTGCCTGCCAAGCCACAGAATACGGTCAATATCATATCCATGTTCAATCCCCATCTCATCAATTTGAACCAGTGTATCCTCAAGAGTAATCAAGCCGACATATCTGGGGTCTTCATAATAGTATTCTCCTGTTCCCTTAGTGGGACAATCATCTAAAAAGTTTGCAGGCTGTCCTCCAAGCCCGCCAAGAGTTGCCTCAAAATTTGTAATCCCGGCCTGCAATGCAGCGAGTACAGAGGCTGAAGCCACGCGTTTTGTTTCATGAAAATGAGCTATATGAAGATCCGGATCAGGCATTGCATCTAAAATCATGGAAAAATACCTGTAAACATCAGGACTTGAGGCACTGCCATCATGGTCTGCATGTTCAATGTCGTGCGCCCCTATTTCAAGCCATCTTTTTGAAAATTCCACTGCATCTCTCATATCGGTTGCACCGCCAATGGGACTTCCCCATATAGTGCTCACAGTCCCGCACATTTTCATGCCCGCATCATTGCATTTTTTAATGCAGCGCTCTGCTTCTTTCCAGTATTCAGGAAGAGTCGTCCCTGAATTGGCATAATGATGTTCTTCTTCTGTAGAAACCATCATCAAAAGACGATCAGGTCCAACACCTTTTTCTTTTAATTCCAGTGCTTTGTTAACCGCTGATTCGCGTATAGTAATAGCGGTAAGACAGATATCATCATAATTTATTTTTCTTTTTGCGCATTTTTTTCTAAACCGTTCGCCCCTTAAATAAACAAACAAATCTTCTGCATCCTTAAACTGAGGCATTAAATAGGTGCTTCCCAGATTGGTAACCTCTATGTAACGACAACCTGCAAAAATAAGTTCTTCAAGATAAAACATTTTTGCTGCAGTAGAGATAAATTTTTCTTCGTGCTGGAATCCATCTCTAATCGTTATATCTCCAACTGTAACCTTTTTGGGCATCCTGGGAAAAATCTTCCAGAAATCATATTTACTCATATTACTTACCTCACATTTTTTTAGTGCTTTCAATCTTTATGGCTTCGTAAAAAGCTGTATTATAATCCTTTGCAGCACTTGAAACCAGAATAACTTTTGACCAATCAGTCTTCAGTTGTGATTAAATTAAAATTAGAAAACTGTTTGAATGTATTAAAAATCGTTAGCAAAGAACCTTCTGATGTATTGTTATTAATAAAAAATTAAATTATCAGCATAATTGCTGTTTTTATTATGGCTGGTTCTTTGTTTACGATTTGTTATACAT
>CAYYMU010000222.1:0-3744 GCA_964472445.1 uncultured Desulfobacteraceae bacterium | reverse complement strand
GTAGATGGGGCTTTTTACGACGCCATCAATATTGGTATTGACTAAGTAACTGTTGCTGAGATAGTGATAAAAAAGTAGTATAAAACTATAAAGGAATAAGCGCTGAAACATGATACAGTTAATAAGGGGTTTTAAAGATATCCTGCCGGGAGAAGTTGAACTCTGGCAACATATAGAGAAAACAGCTCGTCTGATTTTAGAAAACTTTGGTTTTAAAGAGATACGCATTCCAATCCTGGAACGTGCCGAGCTTTTTGCACGGAGTATTGGAGAGGATACCGATATTGTTGAAAAAGAGATGTATACTTTTTCCGACAGAAAAGGCGATCTTCTTACACTTAGACCCGAGGCAACAGCATCGGTTGTGCGTTCCTATATTCAGCACAAACTGTATGCAAACGATCCTGTGCGAAAACTTTATACTATCGGACCGATGTTTCGAAGGGAAAGACCTCAAAAGGGAAGATACAGACAGTTTTATCAGATTAATGCTGAAGTGTTTGGTATAGACTCACCATTCATAGATGCCCAGCTTATCTTTATCCTTGCAACTCTTTTCAAAAGGCTTTCAGCGACGAGTGTAACGGCACGTATAAATTCATTGGGTTGCAAAAAATGCCGTCCTGAATTTAACAAAGCTCTTTCCGTTTTTTTATCAGAAATATCAGAAAATCTTTGTTCAGACTGTAAAAGAAGGAGCAGGCGTAATCCCTTAAGAGTATTTGACTGCAAAGTCCCTTTATGTGGCCTGTCCATGGCAGATGCGCCGTCTATACTTGATTATTTGTGCCCTGAATGCAGCAAGCATTTCGAGGCAGTAAAAAACGCCCTTGAAAAACTTAAAATTGAGTTTGAGGTTGACAATCGTCTGGTAAGAGGTCTTGATTATTATAACCGAACCACCTTTGAAATACAGACAGGTTCTCTTGGCGCTCAAAATGCAGTTGCCGGAGGGGGCAGATATGATGGCCTTGTCAAAGCCCTTGGCGGACCTGACCAGCCGGCAGCAGGATTTGCAATCGGTCTGGACAGATTTGTTGAACTAACTGATTTAAAAACTGAAGATTTTGTGCGGAATCCAGATATCTTTATAGCAGCGCTTGGTGAAAAAAGCCAGTCAATAGCCTTTGGCTGGTCATGTGCTTTCAGCCTTGCAGGAATAAATGCTGAGATTGATTTTGCTGATAAAAGTTTAAAAAGTCAGATGAAGAAGGCAAACAGGCTTGGTGCAAAATACGTGCTGATTGTCGGGGAAAAAGAAATTGAACAGAAATCGGTTATTCTGCGAAATATGACAACCAAAGAACAATTGTCTTTTCCTTTGGACAATTTGGTTGAAGCTGTTAAAGATAAAATCCGTTAGCAGAATTATAATGTTTTTGATTTTTAATAACTTTGACGCCCTCGTAAAAAAGCTGATTAATCCTGTTAAGAATTCATCAAAGTTTTGACTATATTAAAGAAAATATATTGAAAGGAATTAAGTAATTGACTGATTTGCTCGGAGAAATGAGGCGCACTCACAACTGCTGTGAACTCAATGCCAGCCACATAGGCAAAGAGGTTGTGCTTATGGGGTGGGTGCAGCGCAGAAGAGATCATGGTGGAGTTATTTTTGTGGATTTGAGAGACAAAGAAGGCCTTACCCAGATTGTCTTTAATCCTTTAAAAGATAAAAAAGTGCATGGAGAGGCACACGACCTCAGAAGTGAATATGTTATTGGTGTTCGTGGAATTGTTGATGCAAGACCTGGGGACATGCTTAATCCTAATTTGCGAACCGGTGGAATTGAGATAACCGTTTTTGAACTGAAAATATTCAATACCTCAAAAACACCTCCGTTTTTAATTGAAGAAAAAGTTGATGTATCGGAAAACCTCCGTTTGAAATACCGGCATCTTGATTTGCGGCGTCCCAGACTGCAGAAAAATATTATTTTAAGGCATAAGGCTTCTGCCTCGATGCGCCAGTATCTTAATAAAAACGGTTTTATTGAAATCGAAACTCCTTTTTTAACACGAAGTACTCCTGAAGGGGCAAGGGATTACCTTGTTCCCAGCAGGGTAAATCCAGGGCAGTTTTATGCTTTGCCTCAGTCACCCCAGCTGTTTAAGCAGCTTTTGATGATATCGGGATTTGATCGTTATTATCAGATTGTTCGATGCTTCAGAGATGAGGACCTCAGAGCAGACCGTCAGCCTGAATTTACACAGATAGATTTTGAGATGTCATTTGTGGGTGAAGATGATATTATAAAAATTTCTGAAGGCATGATAAAGGATCTTTTCCAGAATGTACTTGAAAAAGAAGTCAGGCTTCCCTTTCCCCGTCTTAAATATGCAGATGCTATTGACCGCTTTGGCCTTGATAAACCGGATATCAGATTTGGCCTTGAATTAAAGGATGTATCAGATATTGTAAAAGATTCAGATTTCAAGGTTTTTTCAAGCGTTGTGAAAAAAGGCGGAATAGTAAAGGCTTTGAATGCAAAAGGCTGTGTTGATTTTTCAAGAAAAGAAATTGATGATCTTGAAAAGTTTACTTCAATATATAAGGCAAAGGGTATGGCCTGGATAAAGATCAAAGAGGATTCCTGGCAGTCCCCGATAGCAAAATATTTTACAGACAAAGAAAAAGAAGAATTGAATTTGCGCCTGAATATGGAAGTGGGCGATCTGATATTTTTTGTGGCTGATCAGCCGGATATAGCTAATGAGTCGCTCGGACATCTTAGAAATCATTTGGGAGAAAGGCTTGGCCTTATAAACAAAAGTGAATTCAACTTTGTATGGGTTACTGATTTTCCCTTGCTGGAATATGATGAAACAGAGAAAAGGTACCAGGCGTTGCATCATCCATTTACAGCGCCATTTGAAGAAGATATTGAACTGCTCAGCAAAAATCCTCTTGCCGTGAGATCGCGCGCCTATGATCTTGTTTTAAATGGTTTTGAGATCGGAGGTGGAAGCATACGTATTCATCAAAAGGAAATGCAGGAAAAGGTCTTTGAAACCTTGAGCATGGATCGAAAAACATACGAGGAGAAATTCGGATTTTTGCTTTCAGCCCTTGAGAGCGGAGCCCCTCCACATGGAGGCATAGCATTTGGCTTTGACAGACTGGTCATGCTTTTATGCGGTCAGCCGTCTATTCGCGATGTTATAGCCTTTCCAAAGACACAGAAAGCAGCATGCGTTTTAACAAATGCACCATCTGAAGCTGGCAAGGAACAGCTTGATGAGTTGTCAATAAAAATAAAAAGAATTGAATCCTGAAACTATTTTTTCTTGACTTTAATTTGAGTTTTTAATAATTAAAATCTTTTGATTATAATCCCCAGTAGCTCAGTTGGCAGAGCAGATGGCTGTTAACCATCTTGTCCGCGGTTCGAGTCCGTGCTGGGGAGCCAAAAAAATATGGCCCAATCCTTTCAGAAGGTTGGGCCTTTTTTAATGGATAAAAAGGAAAAGGCATGAAAATCGATCAATATCTCTCAAGCATCTTCCTGAAAAGATAATAAATTGATTTATATATTAAACTGATATATAGTGTTTTAAGTTATTTTTGATCTGATTTTGGAAGTCAAAAAAGGATGCTCATTTGACAATACATTCCATTACAAAAAAAACAAAGCCCCATTTCTTCTGTTATATGAAGAGATGGGGCTTTTTTGCTTCGCAGCCTTGAACCTGAATCTCGAACTGAAAAAGAAATTAGCTGCCCTCTTATCTGCGATACAAACT
>CAYYMU010000221.1:0-3765 GCA_964472445.1 uncultured Desulfobacteraceae bacterium | reverse complement strand
AAAATTGCAAGCTGTTTGAGGGCGTTAGCCCGAGTTCTTGCAATTTAGCCGGGATTAATTTGAATCCCAAAAATGCTCACAGAGCGAACAAATCTTACTTTTTACGAGTTCATCATTCTTTAACGGAAAAAATATTTACACTTATATATTATTTGTGCTAAAAAATCAATTTTACAGTTTACAATAAATTATAAAAGACTCAGGGAATATTTAATGAAAAAAAACGCAGACAAACCAGCTTCTCCGTCAAATTTTATCCGCAATATTATTGAGGAAGATTTAAAGCAAAACAAAAACAACGGCAGGGTTGCAACCCGTTTTCCTCCTGAACCCAATGGTTATCTTCATATTGGACACGCCAAATCCATCTGTCTGAATTTTGGTATCGCCGCTGAATACAGAGGTATCTGTAATATGCGATTCGATGATACAAATCCAGGCAAAGAGAATGTTGAATATGTTGAATCAATTAAGTCAAATGTCAGGTGGCTTGGTTTTGACTGGGGCAACCATCTCTATTATACATCAGATTATTTTGAGAGATTATACCAGTATGCTGTTGATCTGATTAAAAAAGGCAAAGCCTATGTTTGCAGCTTGTCCGGTGAGGAAATACGTCAGTATCGCGGCACATTAACCGAGCCCGGCATGGAAAGTCCGTATCGATCCCGTTTGATTGAAGAAAATATGGATTTATTCGAACGTATGCGCGCAGGTGAATTTAAAGACGGAACTCACGTGCTAAGGGCAAAAATCGATATGTCATCCCCGAATCTGAATATGCGTGATCCTGTAATCTACCGCATCCGTAAGATGACACACCACAGGACCGACGACAGATGGTGCATTTATCCCATGTACGATTATGCTCACTGCCTTTCCGATTCAATTGAAGGAATCACACATTCAATCTGTACTCTGGAATTCGAAAATAACCGTCCCCTTTATGACTGGATACTTGACGCATTAGATGTAGATTGCCATCCCCAGCAGATCGAATTTGCCAGACTAAATCTAAGCTATACTGTATTGAGCAAACGAAAGCTTATAAAACTGGTTGAACAGGGACATGTAAACGGGTGGGATGACCCGCGCATGCCTACAATATCAGGCATGCAAAGACGAGGCTATCCTCCTGAAGCAATACGAAATTTCAGCGAACGAATTGGAGTGGCAAAAAGAGACAGTACTGTTGATATGGCTCTGCTTGAGTATTGCGTAAGAGAACATTTAAATGAAGTTTCTCCGCGCGTCATGGGTGTTCTTCATCCGCTTAAGGTTGTTATTGACAATTATCCTGAAGACAGTATGGAAGAGCTGGATGCTCCTTATCATCCTGAAAATGAAAAAATGGGGTCACGAAAGGTTCCATTTTCACGCGTGCTTTACAT
Organism: uncultured Desulfobacteraceae bacterium; assembly: GCA_964472445.1. GTDB lineage: Bacteria > Desulfobacterota > Desulfobacteria > Desulfobacterales > ETH-SRB1 > CAYYMU01. The sequence goes on along the minus strand of CAYYMU010000221.1, from coordinate 2,374 downwards.
TGAACAGGATGATTTTCGTGAAGATCCGCCTAAAAAATTCTTCCGTCTAGCTCCTGGCCGGGAAGTGCGGCTGCGATATGCTTATTATATAAAATGTGTTTCAGTAAAAAAGGATCAACAAACAGATAAAGTAATTGAAGTACACTGTACATATGATCCTGCAACGCGAGGCGGTTATTCAGAGGACAAGCGCAAGGTAAGGGGAACTCTTCACTGGGTCCCTGCTTCTCATTCTGTTAACGCACAAGTACGGCTTTACGACCGCCTTTTTTTAGAGCCAAATCCTGTGGGCGCAAAAGATGGCCCTGACTTTACTGAATGTTTGAATCCCAATTCATTGACAATTCTTACCTCTTGCAGAGTTGAACCCAGTCTGGCAGGGGCATTGCCGGGCAGCAGATACCAGTTTGAAAGGCTTGGTTATTTCTGCGTGGATTCCAGGGATTCCTCTGATGCAAATCTGGTATTTAATCAAACAGTAACTCTGCGTGATTCCTGGGCCAAAATAGAAAAAAAAGGAGCACAGAACAGAAAAAACAAGTAAAGATATGATGAATTCGTAAAAAGTAAGATTTATTCGCCCTTTCAAATAACTAAAACCATAACATTTTGATATGATTAACAAGTTGTTTTTAGGTTATAGCACCGTAAAGCGATTTTTGAACATCGAACCTTGGTCGCCTCTGGCGCCGCCGAAGGGGGGTAAACATTGAATAATGAAATCGCTCCTGCCCGCCATCGCGAGACATACTCAATTCTCTTCGTTTTTTTGTTGTCTCGCTCAGGCGAGGCGGGCGGGTCGTTCCGTCAGTTTATAAAATGGCAGAATACATTATTCAAAATTCGATGTTGGACGTTCGATGTTCATACCCTTTTGATACGATTAACAAGTTATTTTTGTCTACAGTGCTGCATAGCAGCATAATGCTATAGTTAACATCACACTGGCTCAAACTGTTTACTTGCTTTTGACCTGAGTGTGATATATTTTTATATACGTTTTTAGAAACCAAAAAAAATGGAGAAGCGATGTTTGCAGAATCTGTTTCATATCCTGCGGCTTTTTTCGCAGGTCTTCTTGCTTTTTTTTCGCCGTGTATTCTTCCTCTTATACCCGCATACTTTACTTTAATCACGGGGTTTTCACTGAAAGAACTTACTGAAGGGACAACTGCCCGGCTTAGAAGAAAAGTGTTTATTTCGACACTTGCATATGTGCTTGGTTTTTCAGTAGTCTTTGTTGCCATGGGTGCATCTGCTTCCTGGCTGGGTGTTGTTATACAAAAGTATAGAGATTTTTTAAGGATAACAGGCGGAATCGTTATCATAATTTTTGGCATTCATTTAACGGGTATAATACGTTTGCGCATACTGGATTTCGAAAAAAAAATTCACATGAAGGGGAAACCAGTACATTTTTGGGGAATATTTGCCCTTGGAATGGTATTTTCTGCTGGATGGAGCCCGTGTATCGGCCCTATTCTTGGCTCAATACTAATCATTGCAGGCAGCCAGACAAGTGTATGGCAGGGCGTTCTACTACTCAGCCTGTTTTCGTTTGGACTCGCCCTGCCGTTTTTAGTAATGTCTGTTTTTATCAATCTTCTTCTTACATTTGTAAAAAAAGTTTCGCCAAAACTTAGATATGTTAACATGATCGCCGGAGTCCTGCTTATAATCATTGGCGGGTTGATTTTAACGAATAAATTTTATCTTATTGGCGGCCCCTGATAAAAAAGGTATAGTATGAAAAAACGATTAATACTTGTTTTGCTGTTAGTCTGCTTTTTTTTCTCGAGCTTATCGTGTTCTGTTGCATATTCGGACAGTATCAGATGGCATTCATATAAAGAAGGTCTTGCACAGGGGAAAAAAGAAGGTAAAAAAATCTTTTTGCATTTTTATACCCCATGGTGCAGATACTGTAAAACAATGGCAAGAGAAACTTTTAAAGATCCGTCTGTCATTTCCTATCTAAATGAAAATTATATTCCCATCAAAGTCGATGTCGGCAAGAAAAAAAATAGTAATTTTAACATTATAGGTGTTCCAGATACATGGTTTATGACCGAAGACGGAGAAAAAATTGCCAACCAGCCCGGGCATATTCCTCCAGATAGGATTTTAAACATACTGAAGTTTATACACACAGACAGTTATAAAAAAATGAGTTTTAAAGCATTTTTAAAAAGCATGTAAGTAAGCATCCCTTGCAGCCTGAATTCATCCTCTAAAACCTGAAAATTGTCTTTTTTAGCCTCAATACCCTTACAGGTTTTTTATATCCAATTTGAACAAAAAACCTGTGATTCCTTACGGATTTATTTTACCCTGAAAAACTTGGTCCTCAGGGCCAGGTCAGAGTTATCCGGCT
>CAYYMU010000220.1:1862-3771 GCA_964472445.1 uncultured Desulfobacteraceae bacterium | reverse complement strand
ATATTATGCAAACCACAATAGACAACAAAAATATCGTTCTTGGTGTATGTGGAGGCATTGCTGCTTACAAGAGCCTGGAGCTGTTAAGACTTCTTAGTAAACACGGGGCAAATGTCAGAATAATTATGACTAAAAATGCCGGTTTTTTTGTCAACTCTCTGACCTTTGAAGCATTATCAGGCAATCCTGTGTGCATTGACCTTTTTCAAAACAATGACAGCAGAAAGAGTTCCTCCATAAGGCATATTGAATGGGCAAGGAATGCGGATGCTGTTATTATTGCTCCTGCAACGGCCAATATTATTGGCAAGCTCGCAAACGGCATAGCTGATGATGCCTTGAGCACATTCATACTCGCTGTAACAGCTCCGATTGTTCTGTGTCCTTCAATGAATACCAGAATGTATGAAAACAAGGCTGTTCAGAGAAATCTTTCTATTCTTAAAAATGATGGATATTTTATCGTTGAACCGGGGTCAGGTGATCTGGCATGCGGAGATTATGGCCCGGGACGTCTTCCGGAACCAGAAAACATATTAGACAGGCTTTTATATTGTCTTGCTCCCAAGGATCTGAAAAGTAAAAAGGTTCTTGTAACAGCTGGTCCGACACGGGAACCTATTGATCCCGTGAGGTTCATCAGCAATCCTTCATCAGGTAAAATGGGCTACAGCATTGCAAGGGCGGCAGAGCACAGAGGGGCCGAGGTCGTTCTTATTACCGGGCCGACGAACCTTTCTTATCCGGCCGGTGTACAGGTAATTAAGGTGGAAACAGCACAGGAAATGGCGAAAGCTGTTTTTGAGCATGTGGACGACGTTCATATTATAATAAAAACAGCGGCTGTCTCTGATTACAGCCCTGTCAACACGGCAAAACAAAAGATAAAAAAAGGAAAAAAGGAAATTGTTTTGCCCCTGAAAAAAAATATGGATATTTTAAAAGAACTCGGCAGAATAAAAAAGAATCAGATTCTTGTTGGTTTTGCCGCTGAAACCGAAAACCTTGAAAATAATGCAATAAAAAAACTGGCTGAAAAAAATCTAGATATTATTGCGGCGAATCTTATTAACAGCTCTTCTTCAGGGTTTGGTTCAGATATTAATAAGGCAGTCTTTTTTTATAAAGATCAAACAAAAGAATCTGTTCCTGAAATGACAAAGGATAATCTTGCCAATATACTTTTGGACAGGATTGTAAAACTGTTAGATGTCAAGTGTTGAGTGCGGGCGGGCAAATGACTGATAATAAAGGATTAAATATTGTTGTTGAAGATGTAAAAAATTTTCTTCAATTTTTGTCTGAAACCGGATGTACGGGTTTTGACTGCGATAATCAAAGTCTTGATATTATTGAAGGCTGGGGGAAGGGTCAGGCATTTAAATCTGAAACTCTGGAAGAAATACATGCTGATCTCGGTGACTGCAATCGCTGCAGTCTTTCAAAAAACCGCAATAATATTGTTTTTGGAGAAGGGGATTCTTCGGCAAGGCTCGTATTCGTAGCAGAAGGGCCTGGCTCTGAAGAGGATAAAACCGGCAAGCCTTTTGTTGGCGCAGCAGGCAAGCTTCTTACCAAAATAATCCAGGCTATTAAACTTACACGCAGTCAGGTATATATTTGCAATATTATAAAGTGCCGTCCTCCGAATAACAGAAATCCTGAACCTGATGAAATCAAAATTTGTTTTCCTTTTCTGGAACGACAGATTGCCGCTATAAACCCTGAGTTTATATGTGCTCTTGGAAGTTTTGCCGCACAGACTCTGCTGAACACAAAAACGTCTGTTTCAAAACTCAGGGGAAAATTCCATAATTATAAAGGCATTAAGCTTTTAGCCACATATCATCCTGCATATCTTCTTCGTAACCCTGATAAAAAAAGAGATGTCTGGGAGGATATGAAGAAA
>CAYYMU010000220.1:0-1762 GCA_964472445.1 uncultured Desulfobacteraceae bacterium | reverse complement strand
ATATCTTCTTCGTAACCCTGATAAAAAAAGAGATGTCTGGGAGGATATGAAGAAATTAATGGCTGAAATGGAAAAGTAAAAATTTAATTCTTGTGGAGCCTTTGATATGAAACGCAAATTTTTCATAATTATTCTGTCGGTAGCGCTACTCTTTTTTGCTGTAAACAGCTTTTCAGCGGAAAATGAAATCTATATTGTCAGGTTATCCGGCGCAATAAGCCCTGCAACAGCTGATTTCTTAAAACAGGGTATTGATAAAGCATCAGACAATAATGCGTCCTGTATTATTGTTGAGCTCGATACTCCGGGTGGGCTTGCTGAATCTATGCGTGATATTGTAATGGCTATACTTGCAAGCAGGATTCCTGTTGTAGTTTATGTTTCTCCCGGCGGGGCAAGAGCTGCATCGGCAGGAGTTATGATTACTATGGCTGCTGATATTGCTGCGATGGCTCCAGGAACAAATATCGGCGCTGCACATCCTGTAGGAGTCAGCGGCAAAAAAATTGATGAGACCATGTCTGAAAAGGTGGTTAACGATATTGTGGCTCATGCTAAAAGTGTTGCAGCTAAACGGGGACGAAACATAAAATGGGTTGAAAGAGCTATTCGTGAAAGTGTTTCTATAACAGAAACAGAAGCCTTGAAAAAAAATGTTATCGATATAGTGGCAACAGATATGGATGATCTGATTAAACAGATTAACGGCCGTAAAATTAAGGACAAGGGGATAATTAAGCTTGATAATCTCAAAAGGACGATACTGAAAGAAAATATAAGAACAAAGATCTTAAAAATAATAAGCGACCCTAATATAGCATATATTCTTATGATGATAGGTCTGGCTGGAATTTATTTTGAGCTATCGAATCCAGGCGTTATTTTCCCGGGAGTAGTAGGATCTGTTGCTATTGTATTGGCATTTTTTTCTTTTCAGACTCTTCCGGTTAACTATGCAGGCATACTGCTTATCATATTGGCGTTTATCTTTTTCATCATGGAGATGAAAGTTGCAAGTTATGGTCTTCTCAGTATAGCAGGTGTAACATCACTTTTTTTAGGCTCTTTGATGCTGTTTGAAAACGTAAGCCCAGAATTAGGGCTTTCATGGAAGGTATTTTTGCCAACGATTATTATGATATCGGGTTTTTTTGTAGCAGTTGCAAGTCTTGTTTTTAAGGCGCAGACATCAAAACCTAAAACAGGTGCAGCTGGTCTTGTCGGTGAAATCGGAATTGTAAAAGAAGATATCATGCCTGAAGGCAAGGTTTTTGTGCATGGAGAGCTCTGGAATGCAACTTCAAAAAACCGGATAAACTCAGGGGCAAAAGTGAGGGTAATAAAAGTAATAAATCTAATGCTTTATGTAGAACCGATGACTATCGACCGACTGGAAAAATAATAGTTGATGGCGTCGTAAAAAGTCCCATCTACTGTGTTGTAGTATTTTTTCAGACCCTCGACATACTATATGTATGCCTTCGGTCCTGAAAAAACACTACGCCTTGTATATAAACCTTTTTACTTATAGCCATCTGGAGTTAAATTCGTGACTTTTTACGGGTTCATCATAGTTAATAGCCTGACAATTAAGCCATCAGGATATTTTTTAAAAAAGGGGGTTAAATGTTTACAGTAATTGCTGTTCTCATTCTTGTAGTCTTTTTTCTGTTATCAGCCATACGAATTTTAAATGAGTATGAACGAGGTGTTATATTCAGACTTGGCAGGGTTATAAAGGCAAAAGGGCCTGGCCTTATCA
>CAYYMU010000219.1:0-3775 GCA_964472445.1 uncultured Desulfobacteraceae bacterium | reverse complement strand
CTTTGCGTGAGTCAGCCATCAATCACTATCATGCAATTCCTTTTGTAGTTTATTCAAATAATTCAACGCTTCAAGCGGAGTTATTTTCAATGTGTCAAGCTTTTTCAGTTTTTCTATTACAAAAGATTCTGGTCCGCGAAATAAATTGAGCTGTTCCTGCCTTTCTTTTAAGCTGTTATCTGTTTTTTGGAAAATACAGGAACCATTTAACCTGCGCTCTTTGTTTTCTATATTAAAAAGTATCTTTTTCGAGCGACTTACAACCTTTTCAGGAACGCCGGCCAGCCTGGCAACCTGAATGCCATAGCTTCGATTTGTAGCTCCTTTAACAAGCTTTCTTAAAAAAATTATTTCATCATTCCATTCGCCTACTTCAATATTATAGTTCTTTACCCTGTTTTTTGTTTTTACGAGATCGGTTAATTCATGGTAGTGTGTGGCAAAAAGCGTTTTAACGCCTCTGTCTTTTAAATCATGGAGATATTCTGCAACTGCCCAGGCAATACTGAAACCGTCAAATGTGCTTGTACCTCTGCCAATTTCATCCATAATAACAAGACTATGTTCTGTTGCATTGTTTAAAATATTTGCTGTTTCCTGCATCTCCACCATAAAAGTACTCTGCCCCTGAGAAAGATTATCCAGGGCTCCAACTCTGGTAAATATTCTGTCAACAATACTGATTGAAGCCTTTTTTGCCGGAACAAAACACCCCATCTGTGCCATGAGAACCAGAAGCGCCACCTGCCTGAGAAACGTAGATTTTCCAGCCATGTTTGGACCGGTTATAATTAGTATCTGGCTTTCATTATTATCTATTTTAATATTGTTCGGCACGAAACGTTCACCAGTAATCATCTTTTCCACTACTGGATGACGACCCTCGTCAATCATAATGGCTCCGTCACGTGTAATTTCAGGCCTGTTGTAATTGTTTTGATCAGCAACTTCGGCAAAGGCACACAAACAATCCAGATCAGCCAAAAATCGAGCTGCTTTTTGAATAGCGGGGTTATTTTTTATAACTTCCTGCCTGACATCGTTAAATATCTGATATTCGAGCGCAGCTACCCGTTCATTTGCACTGATAATATTATCCTCATATGTTTTCAGTTCATCAGTAATAAAACGCTCTGCATTTACGAGGGTCTGTTTCCGAATATAGCGGCCAGGAATATCTTTAAGGCGTGTTTTGGGAATTTCTATATAGTATCCAAATATTTTATTATACCTTACTTTAAGAAATGTTATTCCAGTAAGTTTTTTCTCCTTTGCCTCTAATTTTGCAAGCCAGCTTTTGCCCTGGCTCCTTACTTCAACAAGCTCGGAAAGTTCTTTGTTGAATTCAGGCCTGATTATGCCTCCCTCATTAATTGTTGGAAGCGCATCATCCCTGATTGCCCTTTTAATCAGGTCTGCGAGTTCATAAAGATCATCAAAATTTTCATCCCACTTGAAAAACTCTGCTTTGAGATGTGAAAGGTTTGACAATATATCCGGGATACTGTTTATGGAGCGCTTTATTGCATAAAGATCCCTGGCATTTGAATATCCCATGGAAACTTTGCTGCCAAGACGTTCAAGATCGTATATGGATTTTAAAATTTCTCTGATGTTCCTGCGAATCCGAATATTATTCTTCACATCCTCAACAGCATCGAGTCTTAAATTTATTTTAATCTCATCAACAAGTGGATATCTGATCCATGTTTTCAGCTGTCTTGCGCCCATGGATGTTACGGTGCGGTCTACTATTCCAAGAAGAGATCCCTTCCTGGTTTTTGATATTATATCTGATGTCAGCTCAAGATTTCGGCAGGTTAAATCGTCAATTATAAGATAGTTATTTAATGAATATGTTTCGACACTCCTGATATGTTCAATCTTCTGTTTCTGAGTTTCCTGGACATAAAAGATTAAGGCTCCTGCAGCTCTTATTCCGGCCTTTAAATCTTCACATCCAAAACCCTTTAAAGAAATGGTTTTGAACTGATCAATAAGCTTTTTATATCCTTTTTTATATTCGAAAACATTGTCACTTAAAAAAGTAATTGATTTTTCAGGCAGCGACTTAATTATTGATGAGAAAAACTGATCATTTTTTGATGATTCAGGTAAGACAATTTCACTTGGCGAAACCCTCCTTATTTCATCAATAATGGACAATAAATCTTCAGACTCTGACAAACGAAACGCCCCTGTTGAAAGATCAAGATATGAAATCCCGGTAGAATCACTGTTTTTAGATAAAGATAGAACATAATTGTTTGATTTTTCGTCTAAAAATTCATTATCAACAATCATACCAGGCGTTATGACGCGTACGACCTCTCTTTTTACGATCCCTTTTGCGGTACGAGGGTCTTCGACCTGGTCACATATTGCAACTTTGCATCCGTTTTTTATCAGACGTGAAATATAAGTCTGAGCTGCCCGAAAAGGGACACCGCACATTGGAACAGGAAATTCATCTTTCTTGTTTCTGGAAGTTAAAGTAATCTCAAGTATTTTGGATGCAAATTTGGCGTCATCAAAAAACATTTCATAAAAATCACCCATCCGATAAAATAATATGATATCAGGGTATTTAGCCTTAATAGACAAGTACTGTTTGATCATGGGGGTTGTTTTTAAAGGATGCATATGAAAAATGTGTTCATGGATTAGTATGTTTTCGAGCTGTTAATTTTTAATTTTGAATGACAGAAAATTGTTTCACCGCCCGCTACGCTCAAGACGCTGAGGACGCAAAGAAATTTATTCTTTTAAATTGTCGTGAGAGGCGACAATTTAAAAAAGCAAAATGTCCAATAATCTTAATACAATCTTTGCGACTTTGCGGTGAGATGTTTTCTCTTTCCAGCTCTCCGGAGCCCTATTCCTTAATCCTCTATGTTCTCTGCTTTTACCTCTGTGCTTTCCATTACAGTTTCATTTGGTCTGGGATAAACACTTTGCAGTAATTCCACTTTGCTTTCTAGCGCTGATATTTCCTCTAAATACGAATTATTATCTGCCTTAAGCTTTTTGATATCTTTCCTGGATTTGAATCTCTTTGCCAGGCAGGGAAAAAAAGCAATACAAAAGCCTGTCAATAAACATATAAAGTATATGATTCCATTAGGCAATTCCGGAGTATAATATTTATCTATTTTCAGGTCTAAACTAAAACTCCTTGTAGCAGTAATAATATCCTGGTTTTGAAATAAAAATACTCCAACAAAACCAAGAATAATTAGCCATAAGACAAGCTTTATATTTTTCATATTATTTCTCCTTTAATATCAAGTTGCTGGATCTAATCTGTCAAAATGCACCTTTAAATTATTGCAGGTGGCTTTCAGGTGCTCCGGGATAACACGCACATCAGCAAAAACCGTAAATGCATTTGTATCCCCAAACCATCTTGGAACAATATGAAAATGAAGATGATCTTCAACGCCAGCTCCTGCTACCTTCCCCAGATTAAGCCCAATATTGAATCCATCTGGCTTCATCACCTCTTTTAATATACCAACAGACTGCTCAACAGTCATAAGTAAATTCCCCATCTCTTCTTTGTCGAGCTGGTCTAAAGAGGAAATGTGCCTTTTGGGAGCTGCAAGAAGATGGCCATTGATATAAGGAAATTTATTCATAACAACCATCGTAAGCCTGCCTTTAAATAAGGTTAAATCGTCTTTTTTTGAAAGAGCATCACAGAATATACATCCCTCTTCCTTTTCACTTTGAATATATTCGATACGCCATGGCGCCCACATCGTTTTCATAGTAT
>CAYYMU010000218.1:0-3799 GCA_964472445.1 uncultured Desulfobacteraceae bacterium | reverse complement strand
ACGGCGGTGATGAAGATCAGGATCATGTTTCATGTTTTGTTTCGAGTTAATCCATTGTGATTCATGTTGGTTGGTGTAGGGGCGGTTCGCGAACCGCCTATATGAGAAGCATGTTTTCGGCTTCTCGCAACAGATCGTCTCTGAACCGGGGATGGGCAATGCTGATGATGGCCAGAGCTCTTTTACGAACGGATTTGCCTTTGATCCTGACAAGACCATATTCTGTGCAAAGATAGTCAGTATCCATTCTCGGAGTTGTAACCATTGTACCCTCTGCAAGACGGGGTACAATACGCGAAATTTGTTCTTTTTTGGCAGTCGAATAACAGGCCAGGATGGATTTGCCGCCCTTGGAATTACTTGCTCCCCTCACAAAATCAAGCTGCCCGCCGACTCCGCTGAATTGAGATTGATCAAGAAATTCTGCGTTACATTGCCCAAAGAGGTCCACCTCAAGGATCGCGTTTATAGAAATCATATTATCGTTTTTGCTGATAACAGTGGGGTCCAAAACATAGGAGGAAGGAAAGCTTTCCATGCTCGGATTATTATTCATGAAATCATACGTATGTTTTGTCCCGTAAGCACAGGTATAGACATGCTTTTCTGTGTGAATATTTTTTCTGCGACCTGTAATCACCCCTTGCTCAATAAGATCCACCATTCCGGGCCCGAGTAGTTCGGAATGAATCCCCAGATCTTTATGCCCTGAAAGATATGGCGTGACACCATTAGGAACACCGCCTATTCCCAACTGAATGGCAGCGCCATCGGGAATAATTTCGGCAATAAGCTTTCCTATCAGTGCGTCCTCCGGTTTTGGAGGTGGCGGGGGTATTTCAAGCAATGGGACATGGTTTTCCACTATGACATCAACATCGGTAATGTGAATCATGCCGCTTCCAAACACACGCGGCATATTTTCGTTTACTTCCACAATAACTTTTTTACTCGATTTTGCTGCTACAGATGTATAGTCATTATTTGTGCCAAAACTGAAAAAACCGGACTGATCCATCGGCGAAACCGTCGTAACTGTGACAGCTATTGTCATTTCTTCTTGAATTAACCTTGGTATTTGATGAAAATACACGGGCACATATTGTGTCAGACCGACGGTTACCAGTCCTCTGGACTTGCCGCTCACGAACCACGAATAGGACTCAATCACATCGCAAAGACCAGGCCTGCATATTGTTTCGGTAACATACTTTTGAGGATTACAGGAATAAACCTTGATATTTCTCAAATCTCCCGCCTCTGCCCTTTTGGCGATGGCGGAGAGAAGAGCCGGAGGTTCAGCAATAGTCATGCCGTGGATAAGAGTATCCCCATCTTTTATCAAACTCACCGCATCTGCGGGAGTGGTCAGTTTTTGTTTATATTCTCCAGAATATGTTTGCACAGGCCAGCTTCCCTATAAATAAAATTAATGTAATGATTCTTGCTCAAGTTTCGTAACCTTTTAATTAGCCAATCTTTTAAAAGGTGAGGGCCAAAATAAATTTGGCACCTTATGCCGCCTTTTTCAACAAACACAGTATCGTAAACAAGCCCATTCATGTCAATGGGAAATTTCTTCATCAGCTTTATTGGCAAAGAGTGGTGGAGTTAACTTCAAAGTACAACATGGCATTATCAATTTCAATTTCCATAATTTCTAATATAATTATCTCTTTTCAATTCAATTGAAGATTCCCTGTAGTTTTGTTGAGTTCTTGACATACAGCCACTTATCCAATAAAATAATGAAACGAGAAAATAATCCGGTAGGGAAGCTATAAACATTAAGGACGGGGCTTGCGGAAAGCAATTCAATCAGAGGACTAACAATGAATGGAAAATTTGCGCCAAAGATGAGTATCAGGACAAAGATACTGACACTGTTTCTGGGACTCTTTATATTCTCTTTCGGACTGGTGGGATACATCGCCTTTACCACCATAGAAGACATCGGTGGTTGTGCCGTAGAAAATAACATCAGCTTGGGGGAAAGCGCCATCACCGACAGCACAGATGCCCTTGAAAATCTGGGCGCACAGATAATAGAGCGTATCGCAAGGAACGTGGCCAGAGAGTGTGGCAATTTCATGAAATATCACCCCAATATGACAATTGAAGACTTTCATGCAGATGGCACATTAAGGGATCTGGCGATTCAGCCCGTCGGCGAAACGGGTTATACCTGCATTTATGAACAGCAGACCGGCATCATGAGGTTTCATCCCAATCCAAAGCTTATTGATTTCAGGATGGCGGGTTTAAAGGAAAAACTCCCGGCATGGTGGAAAATATTCGCGTCAAGCCTTGCAGGCTCGACTATAGGCGGATACTATGACTGGGAAGAGTTTGATGGCTCTATTCGCAAGAAATTCATGTATATGACCCCCGTCAAGGGAACACAATATATGGTGGCAGCCACAACATATATTGACGAATTTTCGAAACCTGTCGAGGAAACTAAAAAAAAGATTGCCGCTGTTACCCGCCAGACCGAGGAACGCATCCATAAGCGATTGCAGAGGATGGAAAAAATCTTTATCGGAATATTCATTATTATACTGCTGGCCGTGTTTGGCCTCACCTTTTTTCTCTCTCGCCTGATAACAAATCCGATCGTGGCGCTCAAAAACGGCGCTGCCGCCATCGGTGGCGGAAGCCTTGATCATCGCGTCGCCGTGAAAACGGGAGACGAACTTCAAGACCTTGCCGGCTCACTCAATAAAATGGCCGCCGATCTGAAGGAATATATGGAAGAATTGCGTGTCACGACCGCTGAGAAGGAGCGAATGACCAAGGAACTGGAAATAGGGAAAGGGATTCAGCAGAGTTTTCTCCCTGAATCAAATCCCGAAATTCCAGGAATTGAAATCGCAGCATTCAATATCCCTGCTCTCGAAGTGGGGGGCGATTTCTACGATTTTATACCCATCACGAAAGATCGATGGGGGCTTGTCATCGCGGATGTCTCGGGAAAGGGTGTTCCGGCGGCGCTTTTCATGGCCATATCCCGCACATTGATCCGCGCCCACACAACGCGAAACAGCACGGCTGTCAATGCCGTTACAGACGCAAACCGTATGATTTGTGAGGATTCCAAGTCGTGCATGTTTGTCACTCTTTTTTACGCAATCCTGGATTCAAAAAAGAAGACCCTGACCTACGTCAACGCCGGCCACAATCCACCCATGCTGTTTCGTGTCGGATCTGTAGATATAGCGCTCATGAAGGCAAAGGGAATCGCCCTGGGCGTCATCGAAGAGGTGGAGCTGGAGGAGGTGGAGCTCGAACTGAAGGAGGATGACATTGTGGTTCTCTACACAGACGGCGTGACCGAAGCAATCAATGAAAACCAGGAGAGCTTCGGCGAAGAAAGACTCATGAAAGTCATTCAAGAGAATCGAGATCTGCCGATGGGGAATATAATCGATAGCATCCGGGACGAAGTTATCACCTTTGCCGGAGATCAGCCGCAGTTTGATGATATTACATTGATGGCACTGAAGGCAAAGCAGGAATGTTGTGTCGAATATCCCCCGAAAGCCGATTGAAAAACCCGTATCTTTACCTCGTATGGCCGCTATTCAGTAAAAACAGCGGTATCTTTTATGCCAAGAAGGGCTCTGGCATCAGAATCAATGGATTGGAAGATGCCAAAAAGGCAGTTCCGGCCTTAATACCGTCCTTTCTGGGGGAAAACAAGCTCAAATCTGATTTGGTTTTCTGCAATTTTAGTGGGAGCGGAGGCGAAGGGAGACCTTTGAAAAATGTTCAATTTCGTTCAAGTTCAAGGAAGGCG
>CAYYMU010000217.1:0-3806 GCA_964472445.1 uncultured Desulfobacteraceae bacterium | reverse complement strand
AAAGTTAAGGAGTCGCTTCGCTCCGGTCTTCTAATCCCTAATCCCTGAGCCCCGACACCTTTAATTTATATCTATCCCTTTGCGTTCTTTACGGCTCTGCGGTTCAAACAAGTTCAAGGTTCTCAGGTTTTCCAAATTTCCAGTTTCCAGTTTCTAATCCTTAATCCTTAACACCTAACACCCGACACCTGTTCCCTGTTTTTTTTATTTAACCTGTTCTGCGATATAATGTCAATATTGATGGCGTCGTAAAAAGCCCATCTACTGTGTTGTAGTATTTTTTCAGACCCTCGACATACTATATGTATGCCTTCGGGCCCGAAAAAACACTACGCCTTGTATATGAAACTTTTTACTTAGCCATCGATCTTGATGGTTTTGTAAAATAAATAAAAAAATTATTCCAAATTACAAAAAATAAGTGTATAAAAATAACCTTACTCTGAACTCTTAACTAAAAAAAAGGTGAATATTATGGACAAAAAAGTTTCTGTGATCGGTGCTGGAAATGTAGGCGCCACAGTAGCCCAAAGGCTTGCTGAAAAAGAATTGTGTGATGTAGTATTAATAGATATTGCTGAAGGAGTGCCCCAGGGAAAAGCATTAGACCTTTCAGAGGCAGCACCCATTGAAAAACATGATGCTCATCTTTCGGGCTCAAATACTTATGAAGCTTCCGCTGGATCTGATATTATCATAATCACTGCAGGCCTGCCAAGAAAACCAGGTATGAGCAGGGATGATCTTATAAGCACCAACGCAGGTATTGTGACAAGTGTTACTCAGCAGGCAGCAAAGTTTTCTCCAGATGCTATTCTTATTGTTGTAAGCAATCCGCTGGATGCCATGTGTCATGTTGCATATAATGCAAGTGGTTTCCCGAAAAACAGAGTAATCGGCATGGCGGGAGTGCTGGACTCTGCCAGGTTCAGGACTTTTATTGCAATGGAACTGAATGTTTCAGTTGAAAATACCCATGCATTTGTACTTGGTGGACATGGCGATACCATGGTCCCTCTTCCAAGATATTCCACTGTAGCAGGCATACCTATTACAGAACTGCTTTCCAGTGAAAAAATTGATGCCCTTATCGACAGAACAAGAAAAGGCGGGGCAGAAATAGTAGGACTTCTTAAAACAGGAAGCGCTTATTATGCGCCTGCCTCTGCAACAGTAGAAATGGCTGAATCAATTTTAAAGGATAAGAAAAAAATTCTTCCATGCGCTGCATATCTTGAGGGAGAATATGGAATAAATGAACTCTTTATCGGAGTACCTGTTAAACTTGGAGCAAACGGCATAGAAGAAGTCATTCAAATTAAACTGACTGAAGATGAAAACGCCGCGTTACAAAAATCGGCTTCTGCTGTTTCAGACCTTAAAGCTTTACTTAAAAAAATAACATAAAAGCTTTTGGCCGCAGAGACACGGACGAACACAGAGAAAAGGATGTCTCACGCCTGTCCGCCTCGCAAGCGAAGCGTGGCGGGCAGGCTAAGGTGCTAAATGGGAAAAAATGTAAGCTGTTAGCTGTAAGCTGTATATTAGTGCCTAAAATGCCTAAAGTATATTAAAGTGCCTAAAGTTAAGGAGTCGCTCCGCTCCGGTCTTCTAATCCCTGAGCCCCGAGCCCTGACACCTGACACCCGACACCTGACACCCGACACCCTGGCACCCGACCCCTAATTCCTTAATCCTTAACACTATATTTATTTAAGCACTGATTTTACTGCCTTTGCGATATTATGACTTATTCCAGGCACGGTGCTTATTTCTTCAATTGTCGCGGACTGAATTTTTTTGATACTCCTAAAATGTTTAAGCAAGACTGCTTTTCTTTTTTCCCCTACCAGAGGGATTGCATCAAAAGCTGAATGAAGAGAGGCTTTGCCCCGACGCTTACGGTGAAAGGATATGGCAAAGCGATGGGCTTCATCCCTGATTCGTTGTAGAAAAAGAAGAAGGTCCCCTTCCCTGCCAAAGTTAACTGGATTAACCCTGCCCTGCAAATATATTTTGTCTGCAACCTCTCCCCTGTTTGTGTCTTTCTTGGCTATTCCAATTATTAGAAATCTTGCCTCAAGGTTCAGTTCTCTGACTACAGCTTCGGCAATACTCAGCTGGCCCTTACCTCCGTCAACAAGCAAAACGTCAGGATAGGGCATGGATTTTTCATCTTTTCTGAACCGCCTTTTAAGAACCTCGTACATACAGGCATAATCGTCTGGTTTTGAAACCCCTTTAATTCTGTATTTTCTGTATGACGACTTTTTTGGCTTTGCGTGTTCAAAAATAACCATACCTGCTACAGGTTCTCTGCCGGATATGTTTGAATTGTCAAAGCACTCAATACGCTGCGGAATCCTGTCCATCTTAAGCAGTTTCTGAAACCTTTCAAGCAAATCAGTTTCACTGGCCAGAGAAGCAGTCTCTTGTTTTAACCTGTCTTCTGCATTTAAAAAAGCCATCTTTATCAGGCGGGCCTTTTCTCCCTGTTTTGGATGTATAATGCTAACTTTTTCACCTTTGATTGAGCTTAGCCATTCTTCAAGCAAAAAAACATCGTCCAGAAATATCGGAACCAGAATTTCTCTGGGAAGAAAAGGAGATTTTTCATAATATTGTCTGATAAAAGACCTGATAATTTCCTCATCAGTAGAAATCGTTTCAGAAAACCTGTAATGCCGGGCTCCCAAAACACAGCCTCCGCGAATAAACAGGATAGTGATTAGAAAGAAATTATCTGACCTTACAACAACCAGTATATCTCTATCTTTAAAATCTGTTGTAACTATGGTCTGCTTTTCAAGTGTTCTCTCAAGGCACAAGATTTTATCTCTGAGCGCTGCAGCACTTTCAAAATCCTGGATTTTTGCCGCCTCATTCATCTGATTTCTGATTTTACTTATCAATTCAGGTGTTTTGCCTTTTAAAAACCGGATAACATCTTTTACTATTTCCCCATAAATCTTCCTGTCAACATCAAAGCAGCATGGAGCAAGGCATGCTTTTATCTGAAAATTAAGACAGGGGCGCGATCTTTTCTTAAGCTCTCTTGTTTTACATTTGCGAAGCTTGAAAGTCTTATTGATTATTTTAAGGGTTTCACGCACAGCACTTGAAGAGGTAAATGGACCAAAATAGATAGATCCGTCCTTTTTGATTTTCCGAGACAGGAAAAGGCTGGGATAAGGTTGATTAATATCGATTCGCAGGCAGGGATATCTTTTGTCATCTTTTAAAATAACATTATACCTTGGCTTGTGTTGCTTGATAAGGTTTGATTCAAGAATCAGCGCTTCTTTTTCGGTTTTTGTTATTATTGTTTCAAAACTTGCAATTTTTTTAACCAGAGCCCTTGTTTTACTGTCTGCCTGAGCAGGTTTTATAAAATATGAGGAAATGCGATTATAAAGATTTCTGGCCTTGCCAACGTAGATAATTTTTCCGCTGACATCTTTCATTAAATAAACACCTGGCCTGGATGAAACCCCGTGTAGTTTTGAATTTTGAATTTTGAATTTTGAATTAATATTCATTTTTTATTATTTTACCACAAAGAAGACATAGAACACAGAAAAAAATGTCTCACGCCCGTCCGCCTCGCAAGCGAAGCGTTGCGGGCAGGCAAAGGCGCAAACGCGCAATATAATTTTGAGTTTTGGATTTTTAGCTTATATTGTGTATTTTTTTGACAGGATTAACCGGATTTTTTTAGGTTGACTCTTTGTGACTATTCAGCCACAGATTCACACTGATCATCACTGATATCCCCCCAACGGCAAAAGTTGTATTTATGGACAGTA
>CAYYMU010000216.1:0-3810 GCA_964472445.1 uncultured Desulfobacteraceae bacterium | reverse complement strand
TCACGAATTTAACTACAGATGGCTTATTGCATAATATTAAAATATTAAATATGATATTTCAGTATTATGCATAAGCTAAATTATTTGAAAGGAAAGTCAGATTTATGGAACATGCAAACAACCTTCCGGAATTGCTGGAAAATGATTTTAACAATAAATGGAATTCGCTGTGTGTTTCAGCCCAATGGGTAAAAAATATTCCGCATGATAATCCTGAGTTTTTTTTCGCTCTTAAACGGGTCTTTGTCTGTAGCGATTTTGTTGCAAAAAACTGCATTCATGATCCTGACCTGCTTGGAAGGCTTATCAAAACGAATGATCTTAAAAAACATTACGAACCAGATGAATATAATAATAAGCTTCAAAATGCCCTCTTAGCATTAGAAAAAGATGCAAAATCCAGCATACATATACTGACAACACGTATCCAGCAAATCCTTAGACGGTTCAGACGTTATGAAATGATACGTATTGCCTGGCGCGACCTTGCGGGATGGGCAGACCTTGAAGAAACAATGACAGATCTTTCGGCATTTGCCGATACCTGCGTAAACCTTTCGCTGTCACATCTGTATAAATGGCAATGTTCAAAACACGGCATCCCGAGCAGTCCTGACGGATCTCAACAACACCTTGTAGTTATAGCAATGGGAAAGCTGGGTGCCCGAGAGCTTAACTTTTCTTCTGACATTGATCTAATCTTTGCATATCCTGAACATGGAAAAACAAAAAAAGGGGGGACTGTAATAAGCAACGAGGAATTTTTTATCCGCCTTAGCAGACATTTGTTTACTGTTATAAGCGAATTTACATCTGATGGCTTTGTTTTCCGGGTTGACACACGCCTCCGCCCTTATGGAGAAAACGGCCCTTTAGTTATGAGCTTTGACAACATGGAGTCTTATTATCAAAGCCAGGGGCGTGAATGGGAACGTTATGCATGGATCAAAGCAAGAATTACAGGTGATGAAGACGGACAGGGTAAAAACCTCCTTAAAATGCTTCAGCCCTTTGTTTACCGAAAATACCTGGATTTTGGGATATTTGAATCTTTAAGAAAAATGAAAAATAAAATTTCACTTGAAGTTAAAAAAAAAGGGATGCAGGATAATGTTAAACTCGGTCCGGGAGGAATAAGAGAAATAGAATTCTTTGCCCAGATATTTCAGCTTATTCGAGGAGGTGTGACTCCTGTTCTTCGTGAGCCCTGTATTTATAAGATATTAACAGCATTGTCGCAAAACAATTATATAGAGCAGAATACATGTGATGAACTTATAAAAGCATACAGATTTTTACGCAATACAGAACACCGTCTCCAGGAATTTTCAGATCAGCAGACCCACAAGCTTCCAGTTGATAGTCTGGGCAAAGAACGCCTGGCATTTTCAATGGGTTTTATGGATTGGGAATCTTTTGCTTCGCATATTCGCAGACATATGGAAAAAGCTCATTATCATTTTAATACATTGTTAGCTAAAAAAACAATAGCCAGTGGAATAGAAAAAGATAAAGAAACAAAACACGAAATTGAATTAAAAGTTGTATGGCAAAATCTGACAAATGATAAAAAAAGCCTGGATGCTCTTTCCGGTTTAGGATTTGACAAACCTGCACAAATTCTGAGACTGCTGGATAACCTTCAAAATGATCCTCATACACGCCAGCTCAGCGCCAAAGGAAGGCAGAGGCTTGACCGGCTGATTCCAATTTTGCTGATAGAAGCCGGCAGATCCAGACTATCTGATTCTGTATTTAATCGAATAATCGATCTGATAAAAGCCATTGAAAGACGAACCTGCTATATTGCTCTTTTACTGGAAAACCCTGCAGCGCTTGCCCATCTGATCAAACTCGCAAATATCAGCCCCTGGATTATATCATTCCTGTCACGCCATCCTGTTCTTCTTGATGAACTGCTTGACCCGCGCATTTTATATGTTCCGCCTGAAAGAAAAGAACTTAAAAATGAAATAGATAAAAGGTTGGAAATGATTCCTTCTGATGATCTTGAAAGTCAGATACAGGAACTGTGCATATTCAAACAGTTTAATATCCTGCGTGTTGCTGCGGCAGATGTTACCGGAGCCGTAAAACTTATGAGAACCAGTGATCATCTGACTGAAATTGCCGAAACTATAGTTAACAAAGTCGTTGAATTAGCATGGAACAGTCTAACCGAAAAACACGGCATCCCAACCTGCGTTATAGACGACACTGAAATTAACAGAGGATTTGCCGTAATCGCCTATGGAAAACTTGGCGGAATTGAACTGGGGTATGGTTCTGATCTTGATCTGGTTTTTCTTCATGCAGGCACAAGCGGACAAACTAAAGGAGGGAAACGTCCTGTTGCAAACTCACAATTTTTTGCAAGGCTCGGGCAAAAAATAGTCCTTATTTTAACCAGCCATACAACAGCAGGCATGCTCTATAAAATAGATATGAGGCTGCGCCCCAGCGGAAGCTCAGGACCTCTGGTAAGCCATATTGAATCATTCAGAAATTATGAGATAAAAAAGGCCTGGACGTGGGAACACCAAGCGCTTGTAAGAGCAAGACCGATAAGCGGCAGTATTGAGCTTTCAGAATACTTTAAAAAAACAAGAAAAGAAGCTCTTTCAAAATACAGGAGTAAGGCTGCTCTTCAAAAAGAGGTCATTACTATGCGCGAACTTATGCATAAAGAGCTTCTAAATTCTGAAACAGGCATGTTTGATTTAATAAATGATAAGGGAGGAATCATTGACATTGAATTTCTGGTTCAGTATTTAGTGCTTTTAAAATCTCACAAACACAATGAACTTTTAAAATGGACAGATAATGTACGTATTCTTGAAACACTGACTCAGACTAAAATAATTGATAACGATATTGCTGTTGATCTTAAAGAGGCTTTTCTTAAATACAGAGCTGCAGTACACAGGCTGAGACTCCAGGAAAAACCAACCATAATGCCTGAAGAAAAGTTTTACAGTTTGCGTAAAAGGGTAAAAAACATCTGGGAAGACTTTCTTGAAGAGTAACGCACTTAAAAAAGTAAAGTAAAGAATCCTGGCGCAAAAGATGAACCCTGGTCGCCTCTGGCGCCGCCGAAGGCGACCAGGGTTCGATGTTCCTTTTTTAAACACAAAACTCCAAGGCAAAACCATCTAACTCTGACATAGCCCAAAGGACCAGACTTTTCAGGACAAAATAAATAGTTTATTGCCAATTGGTAAAAAACCTTATATTTTAATATTTTTTTTCAGCATACTCAAGCCACCCGCCTGCATATACGAGTGATCTGTCAAAATCGGAAATTTTAAAACACATTTCCTTTTTCGTTTTATCTGTTTTAATGGTAAATATATTTTTTTCAAGATCAGTTTCAAGAAATGTATTTTTACCTGAAAATTGTTTAAAAATAAGATCTATGTCAACAGCAGACAGTTCAACTGCCATCATTCCACAGTTAAACATGTTCTGTCTGAAAATTCTTGCAAAACTCTCCCCTATAACAAGATTTATGTTGTTTGCTTCAAGAGCCCATGGCGCATGCTCTCTGGAAGATCCACATCCAAAATTTGCCCTTGTTATAATAATGCTTTTATCTTTAATATCACCGAGCTTGAATCCTTCAAGATTAATATCCTCTAAAAGATATGATTTAAGCGCCTGCCTTGATATTTCCGTAAGATATCTTGCGGGAATTATTTCATCTGTATTTATGTCTGATCTGTCGAGGAATAATACTTGTCCGCTGAATTTTTTCATAATTTTATACCCTTATTCTTCCGCGAGTTTGTTTGCAGTTAAATTCGTGACTTT
>CAYYMU010000215.1:0-3833 GCA_964472445.1 uncultured Desulfobacteraceae bacterium | reverse complement strand
GCTAACCCTCAGCGCTCAAGGAAGAAAGATATAGCAGAAGGATATGGAAGAAAGACAACCAGGGATTACATCAGGATGCTTTACATAAAAAAGATATGGCAGAAAGCGAAAGAACATCAAAAGCGCTGATAAAGTTTTTAGAAAACAAACCCTTGAATCCTTGACCCCTTGAATCCTTGGACCCTCTTCTCCAACTAATCTGGAGATGATCCCTATATAATAAACCGTGAGTTGGAAATTGCGGAACTGGTATTCCTTGCATGACTAAATCTCAAGTGTTATAGAAAATCTCTATTTTTCATTCTTGTACAATTTACTTTTAAAAAATTACATTATACGGCTTTGCAGCTGAGAATATAATATTGATTTAATATTTAATTATAAAAGGAGATTTAAGAATGGTCGAGCGCTACATGGATGCTTATGAAAAATCGATTACTGATCCTGCAGGTTTCTGGGAAGAGCATGCACAAGAATGCCACTGGTATAAAAAATGGGAAAAAGTTCTTAATGATTCAAAAAAGCCTTTTTACCAATGGTTTTCAGGAGGAAAGGTCAATACCTGTTATAACGCTCTTGATTTACATATTGAAAACGGCATAGGCGACCAGCTGGCCATGATATATGACAGCCCTGTTACTGACACAATTAAAAAGTTTACATACCTGCAGTTACGAGACGAAGTCGCAAAATTTGCAGGAGTTCTTGCGTCCCGGGGTGTAAGAAAAGGAGATAGAGTAATAATATATATGCCGATGATACCTGAAGCAGCTATCGCCATGCTTGCCTGCGCGCGGCTTGGCGCTGTTCATTCAGTGGTTTTCGGTGGCTTTGCCGCAAATGAGCTGGCCACACGCATTAACGACGCCAAACCAAAAGTAATTGTTTCTTCCTCATGTGGAATCGAGGTCAAACGAATTATTAAATATAAACCGCTTCTTGACGGAGCCATAGAAATGGCCGTGGAAAAACCGGAATGCTGTATTATCCTCCAGCGTCCTGTGGAAACGGCTTCCATGATAGATGGCAGAGATATTGACTGGAACGAAGCCATGGCAAATGCTGAGCCGCATGACTGCGTTCCTGTTGAATCCACAGACCCGCTGTATATTCTTTACACTTCAGGAACGACAGGGGAACCAAAGGGCGTTGTGCGTGACAACGGAGGACACATGGTTGCCCTGAAATGGAGCATGAAGGCAATATATGGTTTAGACCAGGGAGATGTGTTTTGGGCGGCATCTGATGTAGGCTGGGTAGTCGGTCATTCCTATATTGTTTATGCCCCGCTGTTTAAAGGCTGCACAACTATAATTTATGAAGGCAAACCTGTAGGCACACCTGATGCCGGCGCATTCTGGCGTGTAATATCAGAACACAAGGTCAAAGCTTTATTCACCGCCCCCACTGCCTTTCGGGCTATTAAGAGAGAAGACTCCGATGCCGGATTTATGAAAAACTATGATCTTTCAAATTTCAAAACATTATTCCTTGCAGGCGAAAGGCTTGATCCGGACACACTGCGCTGGGCTGAAAATCATCTTGGCGTACCTGTAATAGATCATTGGTGGCAGACAGAAACCGGCTGGGGCATTGCCGCTAACTGCATGGGCATTCATCATTTTCCTGTCAAACCGGGTTCACCCACAAAAGCAGTTCCAGGATGGGATGTCCAGGTAGTAGATCCAGACAACAAACCTGTCAAGGCAGGTGAAATAGGGGCTCTTGTTGTAAAGCTTCCCCTGCCCCCGGGATCGCTTCTAAGCCTGTGGAACAACGACGAACGTTATGTCAGCACTTATCTAAACGAATTTCCCGGATATTATAAAACTGCCGATGCCGGTTTCATAGATAAAGACGGTTATATTTACGTAATGACTCGTACTGATGATATTATAAACGTTGCCGGTCACCGTCTTTCTACAGGCGCCATTGAAGAAGTGCTGGCTGATCATCCTGAAGTGGCGGAATGCGCCGTTTTTGGTGTTAATGACCAGCTTAAAGGACAGATACCCATCGGATTTCTGGTGTTAAATGCAGGTGTTTCGCGCAGCCACGATGAAATTATAAAAGAGGTTATACAGATGGTCCGTGACAGGATCGGCCCTGTAACATCCTTTAAGACCGCCGTTGTTGTAAAACGGCTTCCCAAAACACGCTCAGGAAAGATCTTGCGAGGGACCATGCGGAGTATCGCAGATAACAGGGAATACAAAATGCCGGCTACAATAGACGATCCTGCTACGTTAAATGAAATAGAAGACGCCTTAAATTATATTGGATATGGAAAGGCAAAAAAGTAAATTTTTTATGACATTTTTATTTTCACCAGAAAACGAAGACAGCAAAAAAAACCCGTTGCTTTTACGAGTCCATGAAAAGAGACCTTTGAAAAATGTTCAATTTTGCTCAAGTTCAAGGAAGGCGAAAATTTTAAACGCAGGAATACATTAAGTATTTCGAGGCTTAAAATTTAAGCCTGACGCAGTAATTGGGCAAAAGGGGAGGTTTTGCAAAGGTCTCGAAAATTAACTGAAGAAATAAATACAATGTTCGATAAAAAATTAATTAGCAGAGCTGAAAGAATTATTGAAGATCCCAATGACTCTATTCTTTATGAAGAGGCTTGTAATCTGGCTGTTTCTCAGAATAATGCAGTTGATCTGATAATGTGTGCCAATAAGATCAGAGAAAAATACAAAAAGAATAAAGTATTCACATGTTCCATTATTAATGCCAAATCAGGGCGCTGCTCAGAGGATTGTGCTTTTTGTGCACAGTCAGTTCATCATAAAACAGGAATTGGAAGTTACCCATTATTAGATAAGGAAAAAATAGTAAATAATTCCATATCAATAGAAAAAAAAGGCGCAACAAAATATTCGATGGTAACAAGCGGTCATTCACTTTCCAGCAAAGAAATATATTCTATCGGGAATACAGCAGAAGAAATAAACAAAAAAACAGATCTTTCAGTTTGCGCATCACTGGGACAGTTGACTGAACCCATGGCATTAAAGCTCAAAGAAAAAGGAGTTACCACTTATCATCACAATTTGGAAACAGCTGAAAGTTATTTTAATCAAATATGCACAACGCATAATTATAATGAAGATATTTACACGGTTAAAACAGCAAAATCAGCAGGGCTTAAGATTTGCAGCGGAGGAATCCTGGGGCTGGGGGAAAGCTGGGCACAGCGTGTGGAGCTGGCTTTTACCCTTAAAAAACTGGATGTAGATTCTATCCCGGTAAATTTTCTGAATCCAATTCCCGGAACCAGAATGGAAAACAGACCCTTGCTTCCACCAATGGAGGCGTTAAAGAGTATAGCGATTTTCAGATTTATAAATCCTGATAAAGATATAACCATATGCGGTGGCAGGGGAAAAACTCTTGGTGATTTCCAGTCATGGGTTTTCATGGCAGGTGCCAACGGAATTATTATTGGCAATTATCTTACCACAAAAGGCCGGAGCGTTGAAATGGATATGGATATGATCAGACAATTTAATTTCGATTGCGCCTGAAGCTCACGCAGATATGGTTTACTGTCTAAAGCATCCTGTGTCTTCACTTACCCATGTATATCTTTGAGCCAGTGGATATCTCCTGCCCTCTCCTTTGCCACCATAAAACTTTACATACTGCAATATCCATGAAGAGTATGACTCCCCGGTTCTATAAAAATAATGATAATATCGTAAAACTTCACGAACTTGCTCCATTATACGATACTTTGGGTTCGGTTTGAATCTCATCTTGCTTCCCATATACCCGCTGTATTATGTTGTTAAATCGAAAGCTTAATAGCATATAAAAGAGTTGAAAAA
>CAYYMU010000214.1:0-3838 GCA_964472445.1 uncultured Desulfobacteraceae bacterium | reverse complement strand
CGTACGGGTCTGTGGGGAGGGCGCCGGGTAACCGGTGCCTTTACCCGGAACCAGACGGCTAGAAGCTTTGCGGCGCTGACGCGGAAACTTAAGGTGGGCCGCTGGTGATGCAGGACGTTCGCTTCTATAAACATATTAATCAAAGGTGATAAAATGAATCGTGAAGAAAAAAGCTCCCAAATAGAAGAAATGCTCCGTAAAAATATTCCGACTATTGACAAAATAAGAATAAAGCCTGAGCACGATAGCCTGTTGCTTTGCCTGTTTATTGGCAATAAAATAATTGGTGTTGATATCCAAAAATCATTCATAGACAATAAAACATTTGCCGAAATTGAATTACATTTCTCTGAAAGACATATTTACCATTCGATTCTTAATGATCAAATGTGCGACCATGAGGGCGTTTTTGTTAATACTAATGACCCGATTTGTCGAGAAATGTTTTTATAGTCACCCATTGAAAAGTTTTGTCGGCTATATTGGTAAGTTCCTTTTCTTCAGCAATTACTTTCAACTGTTTTATGGAAAGAAAACCATCAATATAAAGACATTGAACAACCCATGCAACGACCGACCGAATATTATCAATATTAATAGTTCCGTCAGGTTGTTTTTTAAAGGATTCACTGTACACCAGTATGTTTTTAAGCGGATATTCCTTATCGTCTTTAGTCCCAGTTGATGACTCTGGTAATGAATATAAAAACTCATTTTTTATTTTGTTTAAATTATCCACTATTATCTCCTATGAAATTATTAGAATTAGCGAACCAATCGCTGCACTTGACGCCAAAAGCTGGCGCAAGTGAGCTTGGCGTTATCAGTGAGAATAATTAATAAAAACATGAAATTTACATGTATTGAAATACAAGGTGCCATATATCAACCAGAACGCATTTTATCATTAGATAAGTTCTGGATTATCTCTGCGACGAAATATAGAGGGGCATTGAGTCTGGGAGAATTCAAAGTTATTCTTGCTTCTCAAATGGGCAAATTGGATATGCTTGCAGAAGTTAAACGATTTATGCTTTGTTACCAATATTTATTTCTCAGAAGTGAAGTTTATTCTTACTGTTCACTTCAACAAGACTTCCCTTTATTTATAGAAAACGGAAAAGATATAAACGATGTTGCTGATAGAATATATAAGAAATATGGAACAGATGGTCCGGTTAAATTTAAATTGGCTTTCAATGACATAGATACTTTCCATACCCAATTGCCTAATAAAATATCTTTTGTAGAGTTTTATAATTACTTCGTTAAGAAATATAATAGAGACGATAGCTTCAGAAATATAATCGACCTTTACTTGTATACGATTGGATACAAACCAAAATATTACAATAACTTATTCCAAAAAATATCGCAACTCCAAACGGTTTTTGAAACAATCATGGGAAA
Source organism: uncultured Desulfobacteraceae bacterium (assembly GCA_964472445.1). Classification (GTDB taxonomy): domain Bacteria; phylum Desulfobacterota; class Desulfobacteria; order Desulfobacterales; family ETH-SRB1; genus CAYYMU01. The sequence continues at coordinate 2,428 of CAYYMU010000214.1, read as the reverse complement.
GCCAGAACAAGAAATCCAATCTTGCGGAAAAAAACATAATAAAGAAGATTGGAAACCATTCCTAACAAGGCAATTGAAGAAAAAGGGAATAGAAAATGAAAAAGAGATCAATTTAATCATAAAAATTAAAAACACGTTAAATTGGTCGGCCAGAGTTAAATATACCCATTATGCTCAACAACTAAACACATCACAATTATTCATGAAAAATATTAGAGATGATCGACTGAATGGTCAATCAACATACACAACAAACTTCGATGACATTTTAAATGGAAAGTTGAAAGAAAAAGATTGGATGGGGATAGATTGGGAAAATATTTATTATTTTTATCAAGTAATTATCAAGCAATTGATTTATATAGAATACTTGAAAAACGTCTAAAGTCAAAAGATAACAATTCGCTTGTGACAAAAAATAGGGGTCAAAGCTTGAATTGTGAATTAACTTTACTTTATTCACTATTCAAGCTTTGACCCCATAGTCCGATGATTAGAGGCGTTATGTGCAAAAAACATTAAAACGGACTTATGTGAAATCACTTAACACTTAAGGGGATATTAACTTATGAAAATAACAATTCTAAATCTTGCTCGTAGTACTACCAAAGAAGAATTAAAAGTTCTCTTTGAAGAATATGGCTCCGTAGAATCTTGTGATTTGGTGTTAGATAAATCTACCGGTGGATCCAAGGGTTTTGGTTTTGTTGAAATGCCGAAACCAGAAGAAGCAGAATTTGCAATAAAAAACTTAAATAATAAGAAAGTTGCCAATAACAAAATTCGTGTCAAAAAAGCTGAAGGCAAAAAGAGATGAATTGGGGACGTAGCTCAAAGTTTCAAAGAAAAAAATAGGGGTCAAAGCTTTGACCCCATAGTTGTTTTGTTAGAAAATGTAGAATTTAATGAATCGTATAGCAAAAACCCAATATCTCCGGCAATTGCCAAATATCATTACAGTAAGCCCTTATAGTGATTATGGAATTGATGTGAAAGAAATATAACAAAATTTTAAAGACCATTGTAGGATTATTATATGTCATTTGATATACTTGGCCTTCGAGTCGAACTGCTTAAAGCTATTAAAGACAAGGGTTATATAGCCCCAACCCTAATTCAGGCCAAGGCCATTCCCGTTATTATTGATGGACGGGATATTCTTGCCCGGGCCCAGACCGGAACGGGAAAAACAGATGCATTCGCACTACCATTGGTGGAAATTCTGAGTAGGAAGAACGGCAACGGGCGACACCCCCGCGCACTTGTTCTGACACCCACACGTGAACTGGCGCTTCAGGTGGGAGAGAGCATCAAGGCCTATGCAAGGAGGGTCTCCATGCGATGCACCGTGGTTTACGGCGGAGTTAGCATCAGTCCACAGATAGGGCGACTGAGGCGCGGTATCGATATTCTTGTGGCCACACCGGGTCGCCTGTTGGATCTTGCCGGCCAGAGGCATTTGAATCTTTCCCGGATAGAGTTTCTGGTTTTTGACGAGGCGGACAGAATGCTGGATTTGGGATTCAGTGAGGAGATTTCTGCTATCCTTGATCTCGTTCCGGCTAAACGCAGGACCATGATGTTTTCCGCCACCTACACCCAGAAGATCCGGAATCTTGCCGGAAGAATGCTGCTTGAGCCGGAATATATCGAGGTGACGCCCAGCAATACGGCGGCAGAATCGGTTGTCCAAAAGGTTTACCTGGTGGGACGATCAAATAAACGGGATCTTTTCATCCACCTGATCACTAAGGGCAGCTTGAGCCGGATACTGGTTTTTACACGCACAATACACGGGGCAAATAAGCTCACGGAGAAACTTGCTGCACAAGGAATCAGCGTAGCTGCCCTGCACGGCAACAAGAGCCAGTCTTTCCGTACACGTACCCTCGAAGAGTTCAAAAACGGTGAGATTCGCATCCTCGTGGCAACTGATGTGGCAGCAAGGGGCCTGGACATAAGCAATTTGCCCTATGTGGTAAACTACGATATGCCAGGCATCCCCGAGGATTACGTTCACCGTATCGGTCGCACAGGCCGTGCGGGTGTTAGTGGAATTGCCGTCTCTCTGGTCAGTCACGATGAAAAGCCTCATCTTCAGGCCATTGAAAAATTGCTGAAGAAGAAAATCCCGGTGGATAAAGTGAACGGCTATACAGAGGATAGCGACGTTCCGGATTATGTTTTCTTTCGTCCCAACAACCCGTCCAGCGAAAAAAAAGCAGACAAGGAAATAAAAGAAATAGTCGCAAGAAGAGAAGCTTCAAAACAGAAAGCGAAAAACCGTAAAGCGAAAACTACAGGTTCTGTCAAAAAATCGGGGCCGGAATCGAAATCCCGATCCGGCAGGAGAAATGATAAGGTGGGGAAAAAGCCGTCACGATCAGGATCGCGCTTCCCGCAATCTTCGAAACAAGGCAAGCCCAGG
>CAYYMU010000213.1:0-3842 GCA_964472445.1 uncultured Desulfobacteraceae bacterium | reverse complement strand
TTCTCGCCAGAGGCGAGCAAGAATTGACTACAACTAATCGGGAGATGATCCTTTTATATCAAGGAGATAATATATTTTTATTGTGTTATTATAGTAGATTATACTTTACTCTATTTAATATATAACGTTCTTCACATTATAAGTTGCTCAAGAAAAGTCAGGACAAATTCTTCTGGCACTCTTCACCATGTTATTGCCAGGGGCATTGACAGAAATACAATCTTCCAGGATTATCAGGATGTCGGGACTTTCACATAAGATAAAATTATCTGAACCAGCCGTGAGTTTATCTGTTAATTGAATAAGATGCTGTTTTTATATCTAATTTATGTTTTATGCGTTGGGTTTATATTTATCCCCCTTAGAAAGCGAGTTCTTATCAATTCAATTACCTGGATCAGGAGGCAACGGTGGATTTATATGGCAAAAAACGGAAATCCGGCAACATGTCATTATCTGTTGACTCACAAGGCTGTTTCGCTTATATTCCCTTCACGGAAAAGAAAATTTTTATTAGATTTTGTTTGCTCGGTGCCTGATTCTGCTGTCCTTAAAACGAGGAGTTGACATGAAAAAAATGATCGTCTGTCTTACAATTCTGGCATTCCTGGTTCCGGCCGGAACTTTTGCCGAAGAAATGACAGGCCGCCGTATTATAGAGCTTGTTAAAGAAGCGCATGATGTCAAAAATGATACGGCAGATATCGTCATGCTGATCATTGACAGGAAAGGAAACAGGAAAGAACGGTTTCTCAAGCGGTATATCAAGGAATTTGAAAACGGATTAAAGCGGAGCCTGATCGTGTTCAAGGAACCAAAGGATGTTGCCGGCACCGCCCTGTTGACTTGGGAACTCGACGGAGGGCAGAGCAAACAATGGCTTTACCTGCCAGGGTATAAAAAACTCCAGCGCATGGCAAGCAACAGCCTGAAAAGCTATTTCATGGGCACAGACCTGACCTATGAAGACCTGATGCCTGATGAAATAAATGATTATACTTACACTCTTGCCAGAAAGGAAACACTGGACGGCAATTCGTGCTACGCGATTGAGATTATACCCGGAACTGAGGAAAAAGCAAAGGTGAGCGGATACTCAAAACGAGTGGTCTTTGTGCGAAAAGACATCCTCTTCACGGTAAAGATCGACTTTTACAACAAGCGGGGAGCACTGCTTAAAACCCAGACGAGCCATGATCTTGAAAAACTTGAAGGCAATGCCTGGACCGCAAAAAAAACCCTGATTACCCGGCATAAAAAAAACCACAAAACCCTCATGGGGATCAAAAACCGGAAAGCGGATATTGTTCTGAAAGACTCTGTATTCACGGAAAATTTCATTCTTTCCGGAAAATACCTTCAGTAAAAGAATAACCGGCCGTCACAGGGATTGCTTTACTGAAAATTGACCTGTCGCTCATACGGACTATATTTTTTAGCCTGAATATATTACAAAATTGCAAATCGTTGCACGGAACCGGCAACGTGGCTGCTCAGGAGTTCGATAATGCGTAAAATATTACAGTTCGGTTATGATCATCCATGGATCGTGATCTTTATTTTATCGGCAGTATGTCTGTTTGCTGCTTTTCAAATTCCGAAGCTCAAGCAGGATCCCTCCATGGAAGGACTCATGGTGAAAAATGATCCCGCTCGTCTGGTTTACCAGAATACACGTGAAACATTCGGTTCGGATCAGATCAGCATCGTCTTTGTCCGCGACAAGGACCTGTTTACACCGGAAAAACTCGAAAAACTCGAAAAACTGGTCTTCGCCCTGGAAGAGCTGCCCGGGGTAACCACGGTCGAAAGTCTGTTCTCGGTAACAAATTTCAAAAATGAGGGGGGGATGCTCAGCACCAATCCGTTGATCGATTCAATCCCTGAATCAATAGGCGAAGCCCGCCGGATACTCAAAGATGCCCTGCGGAATCCGCTGATTGCCGACAATCTGGTCTCCAGAGATGGGCAGGCGACATCGATCAATCTTTTCATCGAGCCGGAAGAGAATAACCCCGAGTTTTACCGGAACCTTGCCGAATCCGTGACCCGGCTGATCGAGCCGATGAAAAGCGATTTCAGCATCATCGACCAGATCGGCAATCCGTATCTGCGGACACAGATCTCAGATATGATGGACTGGGATATGAAGAGACTGATCCCTCTTTCAGTCCTGGTCCTCTTCGTAGTGCTGATGTTAACTGCCCGTTCCATTAGCGCTGCAGCCCTGCCCATGCTTACGGCCGGCATGAGTATCCTGCTGACGGCTGGTTTCATGAGTATTGCTCAAATCCCTATCAATATCCTTACCGTCATCGTTCCATCCCTGATCATCGTAATCGGCTCCACGGAGGACGTTCACCTGCTCTCCGAGTATTTTGAAGGAGTGAAACTGAAAGGCAGCCGGAACCTGGCGATCGCCTTCATGATTTCTAAAATGGGAACCGTGGTTCTGGTTACCTCCCTCACCACTTTTCTCGGATTTTTGTCCATCTGCATTAATAACATCACAATCCTCAGACAGTTCGGCATGGCCGCCTCATTCGGGCTCCTGGTGAATCCGTTCATTACCTGCCTTGCAACACCAGTTTACCTGAGATTTTTCGGCCCGGTAAAAAAGCCCCGGGAAGCATCAGGGCATTCCCTGTTTTTCGACCGCATGGCCGACAGGATAACCTATCTGGTCAGTGCCAGGAAGCGAACCGTTTTATGGATTACCCTGGGACTATCCGCCGTTGTCGGCGCATTCAGCCTCAGTGTCAAGCTCGATAATGATATTGTGGGGCTTTTCAAAAAGGATTCCTCAGTTGTTCAACGAATCAGCGAAATGAGTCAGGAACTGCCAGGTGCCCAGACCTTTTTTATCCGAATTAAGAGCGGGTACGAAGGAGTATTCAAAAACCCTAAAAACCTGGCTGAGATTGCTGTGATCCAGGAATTTATAAAGAAAAAAGGTGAGTTTGATCTTTCCGTGTCGCTGGTGGATATGATTAAACTCATTCATCGGGAAATGAGCGGTGGTGATCAGACCTCGTATACGCTTCCATCGACAGCGGAAAAAATATCCCAATACCTTCTTTTTGTTGAAGATAATACGCTGGAACGGTATGTAACACCGGATTTCAGCGAGCTGAACATCATGGTACGCCATAATCTGAACTCTTCTCACCAGCAGAAAAAGGCTATCGAGGAGTTGAGGATGTTCATTGATTCAAAGCTGAATCCGCATTTTAAATATGAACTGACTGGCAACAGCATCCTGACACTTAGTGCCGCTGATTCCATAGCCGAAGGACAGGTCAAGTCCATCACTCTGCTTCTTTTTATCATTTTTGTTATCATGTCGATTATGTTTCTCAACATAAAAGCGGGTTTTCTATCCCTGATTCCAAACTTGATCCCCGTTGCCGTGATTTTTGGCATTATGGGAATCTTCTCCATTCCTCTGAATGTGGGGACCGCCATGGTGGCAGCCATAGCCATCGGCATATCGATAGACGATACCATTCACTTAATGACCCGTTATAACACGGAAATGCATAAAACAAAGGACCAGGAACAGGCCCTTCGGCTTTGCCTCAAAGCGGAGCTACAACCGGTTTTTTCAACCTCCATAGCCCTGGCGATGGGTTTTATCGTCCTGGCCTTTTCCAATTTTGTAGCCATCATCCATTTTGGAATCCTTTCGGCCATCATCATGCTGGTGGCATTCCTGAACGATATACTGATTACCCCGATACTTTTGTCGTCGACACGCCTGCTGACACTATGGGACATCCTCAGTCTGAACCTGAGAAAAGAGGTGATCGAGCAGTCCGAATTTTTCAGGGGAATGCGGATGT
>CAYYMU010000212.1:0-3921 GCA_964472445.1 uncultured Desulfobacteraceae bacterium | reverse complement strand
TTTTAAGTCCCTTGCGTCTACCAGTTCCGCCACCCAGGCGAACATCTGAAAAAAACCAAATTTAAATAATTTTTTATTACAATTTTCTATATATAGTCGTTATCGTAAAATCAAGCTTAAAATAATACATTTGAAATACACATTCTGGCAGCACCTATTAATTCTTGTCAAATGATATGTCCTTTGATAGTTTATTATAATGCAAAAACAAGGCGATGATTCCATATTAATTCTGGCATCCAAATCTCCCCGGCGCAAATATCTGCTGAAACAGGCAGGACTTAGCTTTTCTGTTATCCCAAGCAAATTTGACGAAAAATCTATATCTTTATCCAGGCCTGAAACATATGTGAAAATTCTGGCTGAGAAAAAAGCTCATGCAGTGTCGGAAAAACATCCTGAAAAATGGGTTATTGGAGCTGATACCATTGTACTCTTAGATAATACAATGCTTGGCAAACCGGGCTCAAAAGCAGAGGCACGATTAATGTTAAAATGCCTTGAAGGACAAACCCACCAGGTAATGACAGGCTATTGCATATGCTGCAAAACTAAAAATAAAAGCTTTTCAGAAACAATAATAACCGAAGTTCTTTTCAAAAATCTGGCTGATGAAGAAATCGAATGGTATATTAATACAAAAGAACCCTTTGATAAAGCCGGTGCATATGCTATTCAGGGTCTCGGCACTTTTCTTGTAAAAAGCATAAACGGATCTTATACAAATGTTGTCGGGCTTCCTGTTTGCGAAGTAATTGAGTTTCTTATAAAGGAAGGGGTTGTGGGTATAAGGGGCCGGGGATCAGTATTCAGAGGTCAGGTGTCGGAGGATAAATGACAGAAAACAACCAGAGCTTGAAAAAAAGATTAGAAGATATAATGCACAGGATTGAAACAGCCGCTGTTTCATGTAACAGAGACCCCAAAAGCGTCCGGCTCGTTGCTGTAAGCAAAACCATGCCTGTAGAAAAAGTCAAAGAAGCAATTAACGCAGGTGCTGAAATTCTTGGTGAAAATTACATCCAGGAATCAAGGGAAAAGTTCAATGCTCTGTCAAATTATAATGTAGAATGGCATTTTATCGGTCATCTTCAGACAAATAAGGCCAAGTATGCTGTAAGAATATTTGATCTTATTCATACTGTAGACTCACTAAAACTGGCGCTTGAATTAGATAAACAGTCAAAAAAAATAAACAAAATTCAGCAAATACTGATACAGATAAATATAAGCATGGAATCTTCCAAGTCAGGAGCGTATAAACAGGATGCGTTAAAGCTTGTAAAAGATATAAGCAGGCTTGAAAATCTGGCGGTCAAAGGGCTTATGACAATGCCTCCTTTTTTTAACAACCCTGAAAAAACCCGTCCTTATTTTTCAGAGCTTCGAGTTCTGCGAGATATTATAAAAAATGAATCAATAAAAAACATATCCATGCAGGAACTTTCCATTGGCATGACAGGCGATTTTGAGGTTGCCATAAAAGAAGGCGCGACTCTTGTAAGGATAGGAACCGCAATTTTTGGAAAACGAAATTGAAAATTCTGCTTCACATATGCTGCGCGCCATGCGCAATATATCCTGTTAAAATCTTTCGTGAACAGGGCATGGAAGTTATGGGTTTTTTTTACAAACACAACATCCATCCTTATCAGGAATGTTTAAGAAGGCAGGATGCCTTGAAGTCTTATGCTGAGACTGTTAACCTTCGAGTCATTTATCAGGAAGGCTATGATCTTGAAGGATTTATTCAAAAGGTAGTGTTCAGAGAATCAAACAGATGCTTCTACTGCTATCACGACCGCCTTAGATGTGCGGCGCTCGTGGCTAAAAAAGGAAAGTTTGATTATTTTACATCTACACTTTTATACAGCAAATTCCAGAAACATGAAATGATAAAATCAATCGGGGAATCAATCGGAAAAAAAACAGGAGTGCCTTTTTATTATACTGATCTCCGCGAGGGATGGAAACAGGGGATCGAGAAATCTAAAGAGCTTGGCATGTATCGGCAGCAATACTGCGGCTGTATTTACAGTGAAAAAGAAAGATACTATTCAGATAACTGAACAACTTTGACAACCTGAGTCTCTATGTTTACTAATTTCATATATCTAATTATTGTACTCCTCATATTTACTGCCTATCAGCCTCCTGAACAAACAAATTTTTCCTCTATACACACCCTGACTTTATTTTCAGGCCTGATTATTTGTTTTACATCTCTTGTCTGGCTGAGATTTCGATCTCTCGAAAAGAAGATTACAGAACAAATCCAAAATGATTTTGATTATAAGCTTAATTCAACTATAAACAGACTTTCTATAACTGCAATAATATTTTTTACCATAGACATCTACGTACTTAGTCTCCCTTTATTTTCAAAAAACATATCTCTTTTTAAAATTATTCCTACTTTCCATACGCTGTTTTTTATCGGACTTTTTTTGCTTTACCTTACAATTGTATGGGGTTTTGCCTTCAGATCTTATCAAAAACTCAATATGGACAGCATATCAAGGCATGAATATATTCTTTCCAATATTTCTTTTTCAGTCCCCCTTCTTATTCCGTGGTTTCTGCTGTCAGTAATCTCAGATATTATTAATGCTCTTCCATTTGAACTGCCGAAACATCTTATTTCCACAACCCAGGGAGAACTAATATATTTTATGTTTTTCCTGTTTGGAATAGCAATTATCGGCCCTGCAATAATTCAGAAATCCTGGAGATGCAAACCTCTTGAATCTGGATATCATAGAAACCGTATTGAATATCTTTGCCAAAAAGCAGGAGTTGGATATGCAGATATTTTAGAGTGGCCTTTATTCAGAGGTAAAATGATTACAGCGGGAGTCATGGGAATTGTTAAAAAATTCCGCTATATTCTTGTTACAAAGGCCCTGCTCAGGTTTCTTGAACCAGAAGAAATCGATGCTGTAATTGCTCATGAGATTGGACATATTAAAAAAAAGCACTTCTTGATTTATCTGCTTTTTTTTGCAGGCTATCTCCTGTTCTTATATGCCGGCTTTGATCTGACAATCTATCTTATTGTTTATTCTGATTCATTATTTCGCCTCGCAGATATAACCGGTTTTGACCAGACTACAGTATATTCAACAATATCGAGTCTTGTAACAATTATAATTTTTGTAGTGTATTTTCGTTTTGTTTTTGGATTCTTTATGCGTAATTTAGAACGCCAGGCCGATATTCATGTTTATACAATATGTGAAAATGCAAAACCTCTTATCTCCAGCCTGGAAAAAATAGCATCTATAAGCGGACAATCGCCTGAAAAAAGAAACTGGCACCATTTCAGCATTAAAAAACGAATAGATTATCTGAAAAAATGTGAAGCAGATAAAAAATGGATAACCATTCACAACCAGAAGATAAAAAAAAGTCTGGCTGTTTATCTGGCAGGAATTGTTTTAATAGCAGGGATTGGATATAAACTGAATTCTGGTGAAACCAGAAAAAATTTAAGCAGATATTTTTTTGAAAAAACAATTCTTAAAGACCTGAAAAAAACACCTGACAACGCGTCGTTGTATGATAATCTGGGGGATTTGTTTTACAGTGGTAAAAACTTTGCAGAGGCCATTAAAGCGTATGAACAATCATTAATTCTTAGGCCGGACAACCCCAAGGTACTAAATAATCTTGCATGGCTTCTTGTCACATGTGGTGATAAGAAATTTCAAGACCCAAAACGTGCTGTTATATTAGCAAAAAAAGCTTCTGATTTAAAAGAATCCCCTTATCTTCTGGATACGCTTGCTGAAAGCTTTTATGCTGACAATCAGCTGGAAAATGCAATAGCTGCTGCAAAAAAAGCACTGGAACTGACCAAAGAAAATCACTCCTATTACAAAAAACAGCTGAACAGATTTATCAAAGCAGCAGAAAAATAAA
>CAYYMU010000211.1:0-3937 GCA_964472445.1 uncultured Desulfobacteraceae bacterium | reverse complement strand
TATCCCTGTACGAGTTCGATTCTCGTCCCGGGCACCATGAAAAAACAGGGGGTTAGCCATTTAGGCTGACCCTTTTTTTATGCCTGAATATCATTCTTGATGGTATCGTAAAAAGTAAGATTTGTTCGCTCTTTCAAATAACTCAACTGTAGTTTTTGCCGATTATAGCAACAGTTATAATTACTCAGGCACAGAGGGGCAAAGGCACAGTGGCACAAAGCAAAATAAAAACATATAGAGATTTGCAGGTCTGGCAAAAATCTATGCACTTCTTGAGTAGTTACTGTATTTAAACCTATCTGCGGTCATCCTCCTGAGGCGGACAAGTCTGTGTAAATCTGTGGCTGAATAGTTACTTTAATTTAATCATAACTGAAGACTGATTGTTTAAAGTTATTCTGCCTTCAAGTGCTGCAAAGCGTCATAATTCAGCTTTTTACGACCCCATCAACTTTATCCGAGATTCTATATGTTTTAACAGCAAAACGAGCCTGATTTTTCAAATAAAAATTTGCTTGACATAATCTTTTACAATAAGATAATAAAGTATTCCTATCGAATTAATAGGTTTTATAGGAATTAAACTTTTTTATCGTTGAAAAAAGAAATAATATTACAAGTGACTTGGTTTTTGAGGAGGGGCTATGTATGAATTTGTAAGTGGGCCGTTAGCTGTAATTTCATTTGCTGTCTTTTTTTTAGGGGTTGTCGCAAGAATCATCTGGTATGTAAAAGGTCTTGACTGGCGGCTCGATAGAGTTGCCTATACTAAAAAGTTTGGTGCAGGTATCAAGGGGGCCGCGAGATCTCTTTTTCACTGGCTGTTGCCATTTAACCATACAACCGCAAAGCATCCGATTTTTATGGGTGTAACATATCTTTTTCATCTATGTCTTATCACAGCTCCAATTTTTCTGATAGCTCATGTGGTGCTTATAGAAGAATCCTGGAATATAAGCTGGATCACCATACCAGACAGAGTAGCAGATTATATGACTCTGGTAATAATTGTCGCAGGAATCTTTTTTTTAATTCGCCGTCTTACTGATCCTAATGTTAATATTTTGACAACTGCATCGGATTATATTGTTCTGGCTATTGCATTAGCCCCTTTTGTTACAGGTTATATTGCATATCATCAATGGCCGGGATACAATTCCTGGTTAATTGCGCATATCCTCAGCGGTGAAATTATGCTTGTAGCAATTCCTTTTACAAAACTTTCGCATTTTGTTCTCTTCTTTTGTTCCAGGATCCAGATTGGAATGGACTATGGAATAAAGAGAGGAGGGGTAAAAGGCAGGGGGATTGCCTGGTAATAATCTTTGTATAACAAATTATTATTAATTTTATTAGTGGAGATATAAATATGGCTGAAGAATTAGGACGTCTGGACTTGCCGCCTCTTGTTACCAGAAGACCTGTGAAGACCCAGGAGGAACTCGGTCTCTTATTGGCAGACAAAGGTGTTCGGTATTATGAGGAAATGAAAACATTTCCTGTTGATAAAGAAGCTTTGAAAAAGAATCTGGATTCTACCTGCAAATCACGTATTCGCACCTGGCTTGAAATCTGTTCGCATTGCAGTTTGTGCGCTGACACTTGTTTGTTTTATCTTGCAAACGACCAGGATCCCAGGCAGATCCCCTCTTATAAAATACAATCTACGCTTGGCCAGCTGGTAAAGAGAAAGGGAGACGTAGATACTGATTTTATGATAAATTGTATGGATACGGCATGGGGAAAGTGTACCTGCTGTAATCGTTGCGGTATGTACTGCCCTCATGGCATTGATATGGGTGTTATGTTCGGTTATTTAAGAGGCCTCTGTTTTTCTCAGGGTTTTGTGCCTCATGAAATGAAGATTGGATCAGGCATGCACTGGATATACAATGCTCAGATGGATGTTACTGTTGAAGATTTTATTGATACCTGTGAGTGGATGGCAGAAGAGAATGAAGATTATTATCCTGGCCTGACTATTCCCGTTGATAAACCTGATGCTGATATTATGTACACAATAAATGCGCGGGAAGTAAAACATTATCCCCAGGATATTGCAGAAGCGGCGACTTTGTTTCACCTGGCCGGTGAGAACTGGACCGTTCCGGGCAAAGGCTGGGAGGAGACAAGTCTGGCCATGTTTGCCGGTGACTGGGAAGGTTGCAAACATCAGGTAGAATGGGTTTATGAAGCAATGGAGCGGTTAAAACCAAAAAGAATGGTTGTGACTGAATGCGGTCATGCATACCGTGCTACAGTTATTGAGGGACCATACTGGGCTAATATAAAAACAGGCGACACACCGGTTCCATCGATGCATTATGTGGAATGGGTGTTAGAAGCTCTGGAGACGGGAAAGCTTAAAATAGATCCTGCTAAAAAGATTAAAGAGCCGGTTACGATTCAGGACCCCTGTAATTATATCAGAAACGGCGGTTTGTGCGATGTTACAAGGAAAATCATGTCATACATAGCCGAGGATTTTCGTGATATAAAGCCAAGCAGGGAACATAATTTTTGTTGCGGCGGTGGCGGTGGTTTGAATGGTATCGGGCGTTACAGACAAGAGAGAAATACCGTCATGAAAATCAAGCGCGACCAGATTTTAGCTACTGGCGCAAAATTCATAGTTGTTCCATGTCACAACTGCTGGGATGCAATCAGGGATCTGGAAGAAGTTTACAAGGTCGGCATAACGTGGAGTTTTTTGAAACCTATTCTTCTCAAGATGGTTATTGTACCGGATCATTTAAAGCCAAAAGATGAAGAATAAATATGAACCTTAATAAAATTGCTTAATTTAATGACATTGAATCTTAGTTTTGATATGAATGATAATAAAAAACTTCAGGTGAATCGAAATGAAAAACAATAAGATAATATTATGTATTGCTCTTGCGTGTCTGACGGCTTTATTTATTTTTGGTTTTGCATATGCTCAGGATGATGTCATGATTTTGAAACATGATATTTTTTCTGGCAGTGAAAGACCTGCTGTTGTTTTCCCGCATGCATTTCATGCTGACAAGGCAGGGATCGATTGCATGGAATGTCATCATATATATAAAGATGGTAAAAATGTCTGGGATGATTCTGAAGAGTCTGACTGCACAGTATGCCACGGTCTTAAGGCAGATGGCAAAAAGCTGTCTGCCATGAGAGCATTTCATGCAAATTGCAAAGGTTGCCATACCGATGAGGGCAAAGGTCCGCTTACATGCGGCGAGTGCCATCCTAGAAAAAAGTGATTTGTCAAATCAATAAAACCAAGGATGTAGAAACAAATGAGGCTGACAACTAAATCCCGTTATGGAACCAGGGCCATGCTGGACATAGCTTTAAATTGCGAAAAAGGGCCTGTTTCCTTGAAAGACTTAGCCCAAAGGCAGGGAATTTCATTAAAGTATCTGGAACAGCTTATTCCGCCATTAAAGGTTTCGGGACTTATAAGAAGCATCCGTGGAGCCGGTGGAGGATATGTGCTTAACAGAGATTCAAGCCGGATAAAGTTGCGTGAAATTATTGATGTGCTTGAAGGATCTATTTTTCCAGTAGATTGTGTAGATAATCCCGGGACATGTCTTCGAGATAAGGATTGTGTGACTCATAAAATATGGAAAGAAATACAGGATACAGTAAACAAGATGTTGGAATCTCTGACTCTTGCAAACATGGTTGAATGCTGCCGTCATAAAAACGGCATGACAGAACATATATTTAAAGAATAAAACTTTTCCCCCTTTCACCCGAACCCTTTCACTCTTGAATCCTTTTGAGTCATTTCCGGATTTCGAAAAATTCAAAAAGTCTCATCAGTGAAGACCCGCTACATTATTTATTACACACATCACAGGGCTGTATGCAGTTTTGCTGTTAAGCGTATTCTATTTCCTTGACATATAATGGCATTATAAGTAATTTTCAAAATTTAAGT
>CAYYMU010000210.1:0-3955 GCA_964472445.1 uncultured Desulfobacteraceae bacterium | reverse complement strand
CATCAAAAGCGCTGATAAAGTTTTTAGAAAACAAACCCTTGAATCCTTGGACCCTCTTCTCCAACTAAATTGGAGAAAAGCCTTATTCGACAAATAATCTGCGAGTCAAAAGAACTCTTACAACAGGGATGGAGGTATTTAATGCAATCAATCAAAGAAATAGATATTTCAAACAAAAAAGTTTTTATCAGGGTCGATTTTAATGTGCCAATGGATGAAAACCAGAATATTCAAGATGATACCAGAATTCGGTCTGTTTTGCCCACATTAAGATATGCTCTCGATAATAATGCAAAACTGATAATAGCTTCGCATCTTGGAAGACCAAAGGGAAATTTTGTTCCTGAATTCAGTCTTGCACCTGTAGCCAAGCGGCTGGGAAGGCTTCTTCAGGCCAATGTTATAATGGCGCCTGACTGTATTGGTCCTGAGGTGAACAAGCTTATAGAAAACATGAAATCAGGCGATATAATTCTTTTGGAAAATTTAAGATTTCATTCCGAAGAACAGGAAAATGATGACGAATTTGCTAAAAAACTCGCGCTTCTATGCGATATATATGTAAACAACGCTTTTGCTGTATCACACCGTATAAACGCTTCTGTTGTGGCTATCACAAAATATGTGCCTGTTTCAGTTGCCGGATTCCTGCTTCAAAAAGAAGTCGGTTATTTTAAAAAAATTATGGCCGATCCACAAAGACCTTTTATTGCTATTATTGGCGGAGCAAAAGTATCGGACAAGCTTATGGCGCTGAATAACATGCTTGACCATGTTGACAAGTTCATAATTGGCGGAGCCATGGCAAATACATTCTTAAAAAGCAAAGGCTATGATATGGGAAAATCGAAAATCGAAGATGATCTTATAGAATCAGCCGGGCTGATAATGAAAAATGCCGCAGAACGTAATATCAAGTTTTATCTTCCAATTGACGCTGTAGTTGCAAGGCGTCCTGATCCAAAAGCTGAAACAAAAGTTGTTCCCATACAGGAAATCCCTGAAAACTGGATGGTACTGGATATAGGCCCTGCCAGCTCTCTGTTTTTTTCTGAAGTTCTTTATAACGCAAAAACAGTAGTGTGGAACGGCCCCATGGGCATGTTCGAAATAGATTCTTTCAGCAGGGGCACACTTGCCATGGTTCACAGTGTGGCTAATTGCTATGCGCTCACCACTGTAGGCGGTGGGGATACAGATGTTGCCATACATAAAGAAATGGCATCTGATAGAATAACATATATTTCAACAGGCGGGGGCGCATTTCTTGCCATGTTGGAAGGAAAAACACTGCCCGCGATCACCGCAATGGATTTGGCTGGAAAAAAATAAATCAGCAGGACATACAAAAAGCAGGACAAACCAGAATAATACGGGTGAACTATTAACAAATATTCCTTTTCCCCCAAATATATTGCCTTAGCTCTTGCACTTTTATTATCCTTTTTGCTGGCGGGTTATTTCTACAGAATGCAATTATGGGAAGGGGTTGTGCAGTGCTATAATCTTCTTACTGATAAAGAAAAGACTAAAACATTCATCACATCATTTGGAATGGCAGGTCCTGTAGTTTTTATGATTATTCAAATGCTCCAGGTGATTTTTGCCCCTGTACCAGGTGAAGCCACCGGGTTTATCGGAGGCTACCTGTTTGGAGCAGGCAAGGGTTTTATGTATTCCAGTTTAGCGTTAACTGCTGGATCTTTTATTAATTTTTTCATTGGGCGGTTTCTGGGAAAACACTACATCAGAAAACTCATTCCAACTATTTATTTAAATAAACTTGATACGATATTTAAGCATAAGGGAATTTTTGCTTCTTTTATTATGTTTATTATTCCCGGGTTTCCAAAAGATTATCTTTGTCTTTTTTTAGGCTTAACTGCTATTCCTGCCAAAATCTTCATTATTATTGCCTGTATAGGACGTATGCCGGGAACATTTATGCTGAGCCTTCAGGGAGCGTCTATTTATGAGCAAAATTATCGGCTATTCGCCCTTGTACTTGGACTGAGCCTTGTTATTGCCCTGTTTGCATACAAACGCAGAGAAACTATTTATAACTGGCTGGAAAAATTTAATAATAAGCAATAGACTGTTGACTGCTAAAATAAATAATGGTAGTTAGTAACCGTTAACGGTTTACAGTTATCGGTTCACGGTTGGGAAAAAACAGAATCCAAAATGCTTCAATCATTGCATAGTTCATTGAAAAAACCGTGAACTTCGAACCGGTAAACGGATACGGTAATTAAAAGAATTATTATCTTTCATGATATTAGACTGGAGATTAAGAATTGACTATCACGGGGGAAAAAAAACTTGGATTGTGGAGCGTAAGAGAAGAACTCAGCCTTGCTAATAAATTAAGGCGCTCATATTACGAGCTCTTGAGAGATGAGCTCGATCAATTCATGGTTCAACACGCCTTAATAGATTCTTATACAAATTTTACCTCAAAAAAACTTTCTTATCCCTTTGTTGAAAAACGTGAGCTTAAACCTCACGCGCGCATTCCTGACGTTGAATATGAATGCCAGAATGCTTTTCTTGTAATTTTCATCGAAGACACTTTGTCTGCTGGCCACAAAAAATATATAAGATTTTTTGATGTCAACAAAACAACAAAGGTTAATTTACTCCAGTCCAAAACTATTCCCCTTTCAGGCAAATTTGACAGAAATCAAAAGTTTTTTGAATCAGTCCATTTCTTTAATTTTTTAAAGGTGCTTCTTCCTGTTGACTATGCCCTTCTGATTCAAAGAGACCCTGCCAGCGAGGCAAAAAACAGATACAGCCTCTCCCATTTTCATATTAAAATTGACTGGCCGATTGCCGATGCCGCAGAAAATCTTGCTCAAAGTCTTCGATATATATCCAAGGACCTTTATGAAAAAGGTGATAAATACGCTGAAGACCTGCAGAAAAAATTCTTTGGATATTACGGGCTCCCGTTGATGTCTGGAGGAAGAAGAACAGCAGCTATTGTAGCAGCCCAATATTTAAAGAGACTTCCATGTCTCTCAACTGTATATGCAGGAAGCTGTGAATCAAGGGCGCTTATACGCATTTCCGAAAGAGGAACTTCCAAAACAGTTCTGATGAAATTCACAGAGGAAGAGATGAAACAGATATCAGAAAATAATAATCTTAAGCTGCGGACTTTTAAAAAAAATTATATGATTTCCATTGACAGGGGAAAAGGAGTCTTTATTTTTCAAGCCTCTTATTTATTCACAAATCCTGCCAGACTGCCTGATGATGGCAAGCTAAGAGAACTTGCCCCTGACCTTTACTGGCTGACCGTCGGAAGTCAGCATATACTTCCAAAACCAGAGGTATGGAAATACCCACCCCTGTCATTAAACGTGATTTATTCATAGGTTCATATTTTTCATCATTGCTATTTCATCGCAATCAGGAAATTTAACGCACAGAAGGCAGTCTGCCCAGACTTTTAGAGGAAGTTTTGACCTGTCGATCTGTACAAAACCGTATTTTTTGAAGAACTCAGGCCTATAGGTAAGTGTAAATAATCTCTTTATATTAAACAATTCTGCTTCTGATATAACCTTTTTTATAAGATATGATCCTATTTTTTTCCTCTGATAATCAGGATGTACGGCAAGTGAACGTATTTCTGCAAGATCCTCCCAGCAGAACTGCAGAGCACAGCAGCCCAGAACCTTATCCTCTTTATCATCCGTAAATACCGAAAAATCCCTTAAATGATCATAAAGTTCGCTCAAAGGACGAGGAAGAAGTTCGCCTTTTTTGCCAAACAACTTAAGCAGCCAGTGTATTTCTTTTATGTCTTTTAATTCAGCTTTTCTAATCATAATAAGTTACATATCATCACTGTTGACCGGATCAAGAAGAAAATAACAAAAAAAAGCATATATGGCTAAGTACACGTATTCTTAAATACGATTACGTATAATTATGGGTTCATTGT
>CAYYMU010000209.1:0-3996 GCA_964472445.1 uncultured Desulfobacteraceae bacterium | reverse complement strand
AACTCATGTATAACAAATCGTAAACAAAGAACCGGCCATAATAAAAACAGTAATTATGCTGATAATTTAATCATAACTGAAGACTGATGAATTCGTAAAAAGTCTAAAAATACCGTTTTCCGTCATTCCGGCGAAAGCCGGAATCCAGTAAATTCAATGCGTTCTGGATGCCGGATCAAGCCCGGCATGACTATTTCGAGACTTTTTACGACGCCATCAAGAAGGAAACATCAGAAAGATTTACTCCTAATCCTGTTATTAACCGTTCTGTTTCGTTAAAGTCGGAAACATATCCTGTATCAACAAGAATCGGGTGTTCAGATCGATAAACAAAATGATTTCCATTTAGATACCCTCTTTCGATAAAAAACAGATCTTTCAAAACCTCATTTTTGAACATATGCGCATCTCACATTTGCCCAAACAAATGACAATTCCGTATTAATAACATGGTTAGAGGTTGTAATTTTATCTGATAATACGTAATGCAATATAAGGGACAATATTAAATACAAATAAAATTATCTTGAATAGTGCAATAAAAGAATAATGAATCGAATTAAAGTGTTCTTCCGAAATCTTGAACCATTTTACATGAAGTCGATAAATCCAGTCATGCGCAAACACGAAAAATAAAAACCATAAAAGCAGTAATCCGGCATTAATTATGAAACACCATCCCAATCCCTCTCTTATCAGATCAATTGTCATTTAGCACCTCTCTTTTGTGTTTTATAATAATGGCTGCTTGTACGACGCCTAAAATTAAAAAAATATTTATGACAGAAATCACAAAAAACGTAAAGAACATTCAGCAAAACCATGACCCTGTGAACAGACGATATAAATTCATAAGCCGAGAAGCAGCCAATAAATTCCAATAGCCCCGCTTTTTTCTGTCTTTTCTAAATTATAGAACAAATTGACATAGAATAGCTATCTATGCTTTAATATAGATGATTATAATCAAAGCGGTCCTGCCTATAATGTTAATTCTTCATTTTTTGCGAAAGGTTTTCAGGTATGAATTCAATACCAGACGAAAAAAGCGCAATTAGATTATCTGCAAACATCCTCAATTGCTTTGCGGCATTTACTGAAACAAGGTTCTAATTTCAGACCGGGGCAGGATGGTGAAACAAAGACGGATGTTTTGGATAGATTTTTAAAAAGAGCGTTTACGGCATGAGGAGGGGGTTATCAAATGAATGATTCATTAGAAAAGGCAATAAAAACTATTGTTAAGGTAGCCGAACCCGACAAGATTATCCTGTTTGGCTCACATGCAAGAGGTGATGACAAACCAGGTAGCGATTATGACCTTCTTGTTTTGAAAAAAGGTGTCAAAAAACAGCGTTCATTAACTCAGAAGATATATTTGAGCTTTAAAGATATCGGAGCTCCTATAGACGTGATTATCGCTGATTTAGATAAGTATGAGCATCTAAAGACAGATCCTTACCTGATTTATTCCGAAGCCGATAAGAATGGAAGGATGGTTTATGAAAAATCTTGATAAGGCAAACGAGTGGTTGCAAAGGGCAAAAAGCAACATGGCGCGTGCAAAGTCTGGAAGGGTTTCACCTGATATACTTTATGAAGACCTTTGCTATGATGCCCAGCAAGCTGTGGAAAAAGCTTTTAAATCAGTATGCATTATTCACGAGATTGTTTTTCCTAAAACCCATGATATTGCTTATCTCATTGAGCTATTAGGAAAAGGGTGTGTAGAAGTTCCCGAAAACCTGCAAAATGCAAGGATATTAACAGGTTATGCCGTTGAAACCCGTTATCCTGGGGACTATGAAGCGGTGGATGAAGAGGATCTTAGAAAAGCAATCGAGATTGCAAAAGAGGTTCTGAAGTGGGTGAAAAAGGAAATGGACGAAGGTCAACGGCCTCCTGATCCTCAGAAAAGTCTTTTTGAGTGAAGGAAGAAATACGCATTATATTCTGAAGCGAGTTAGCAATTAGTTAGCGATTATTATTGGAAGTAAAAATCCGCTATCAGTGGCAGATATTTGATGCTGGTAAATGAGGTTTTTGAAATATGACAAAAGAGGAATTGATCAAACTCCTTAATGGGCATTAATGGAATAAGAAACTAAGATATAAAAATTCAAATACAGGTAAAGTGTAAACATGTGATTACCAACACCATTTTTTTACAAATGAATCAGGCCACACAATGCTTGATCAATTAAGAAACTGAGGGATTGCTGAAGGAAATCTTGAGCTGATGGCATTACCTATCAACATCGGTGATTTTCTAAAGGAACTGCATCTTGCCGAAGGAAGAGGAACCGGATTCCCCAAGATCAGAAGGACGCTGGAAGCCAACGGCCCCCCTGGACCAATCTTCGAAACGGATGAGGAGAGAACCTACTTCCTAACAACTCTGCATATTCATCCGGAATCTCAAGTGGGCGGGCAAGTTACAGGCCCAGTCAAAGGCCCAGTCGAGTTAACGGATATTCAATATAAAATCCTTCTGGAATACTCCACAAACCCGCTTTCTGCAAAAGAAATTACCGGCAGAATTGGACTTACAAGCAAATCGGGGAATGTAAAGAGGGCTCTCGCGATGTTGCGGAAAAACAAATATCTTTCTTATACAATTCCAGAGAAACCGGGTAGTCGTTTGCAAAAATATCGTCTTACAGATAAGGGCAAGGAATGGGTTGAACAGAACCAGGCGGAAAAATCATAATAATACATTTAACGGCATTAAAAACGGCGCGGAAAAAACTGGATGGAAAAACAGAAAAATGAAGCCCTGTCCGAGCTATAAGGAATGTTTATGGGAATTTGTGTTGAATGAGAGACAAGCAGCAATAAACGATCTATCAGAGATGGTCAAAAAAAGTGTGTTCGAGCGGATAGACAAGGTCGGCAAGGGAATTGCCTGTCAATTGCCTTAATTGACTAATAATTGACTAATGTCGAAAAGTGCGCCATATAATACATAGTGAAATAAAGGTGTTATAAAATGCTTAATGCATGGTTAAGGTTCGAATAAGAGATGTTATGCCTGATAATAGAAGGGTGAGATAATGCTGGGAGATGTTAAGTATGTAACGGACAAAAAGGGTAAAAGACAGGAAGTAATTTTACCTTTTCAGATTTGGAAGGATGTGAAGAACGAATTGGAAGCCCTTCGAGAGAAACATCAAATCTTAACGGGTTTGCAACAGTCATGTCGTGATGTCAAAAGACAAAAAAAAGGGGAAATCGAAGAGCAATCGTTAGAAGGATTTTTAAATGAACTATAAAATCATTCCAACGAAAACGTTCAAAACCCAGGTAAAAACTTTACAAAAGAAATATTCTCATATTCGTCAGGACTTAAAAGACCTGAGCAAAAGGCTTAAGCATAACCCCAAGAGCGGTAAGGCATTGGGTAAAGGTTTACAAAATCAGACTTGGAAGTTCCGATCTTTCAAAAGGAAAGAGGAGTGGTTATCGAATCATCAGCTATGTTACAGATGAGATCGAAAAGGTGCGTTTATTGACAATATATATCAAACCCAGCAAAGCAACCATTTCTGATAACAAAATTTTGTCCATCTTACGCAAGGAAGGGTTAATAAAATAACATAGCGGCTTATTGCCATTAAATTAAAACTCGGCAGGTTCAAGGCTGCTTACAAAGGCCAGATGGAACTCTATTTGTGCTGGCTGAAAAAGTATCAAAAGGAACTTGGTGAAGAAATACCCTTGGGATTAATCCTCTACGCCGGAAAAACAAGCGAGCAGATAGAGCTTTTGCAATTGGATAAAAGCGGCATCAAAGTGGCCGAATATATGACCGAACTCCCGAAACGCGAACTGCTGGAGGAGAAACTTCACAAAGCAGTTGAACTGGCACGGAAACGGCTGGAGGCAAAACCTGCGTAGTGCAGCACAGAATATAAATGATGTCAGCGGGATAAAACCGGATATCGATGATATTGTTTTAGAGTTATGAACGTTCTGCACGAACGTCCCATAGGTTCC
>CAYYMU010000208.1:0-4031 GCA_964472445.1 uncultured Desulfobacteraceae bacterium | reverse complement strand
AAACCTCCCCTTTTGCCCAATTACTGCGTCAGGTTTAAGAATAATTTTGAGTTTTTAATTTTTAATTTTGAATGAAAAAAAACCATTATTAACTTAAAATTCAACATTTAAAATTAATAATTTTTTATGTATTCCTGCGTTTAAACCTGATTTAAAATTTGGTTGCCTTCCTTGAACTTGAGCAAAATTGAACATTTTTCAAAGGTCTCCAAGTGTGGGATAAACTTCAGTGGGAATCTGATAATTACAAATAGTTGTTAAGGAAAAATCTCAATTTAGTTTTGAAACTCTTTTTATAGCATCATCAACACTGCCTTTAAACTCAAAATAAGTTTTGTCATTATTTCTCAGCGCATCAATCATTTTGGAACCAAATGACTCTGCCACTATGATATCTATATCCTTTTGAGCAAGAAAATTTGCCGCTAAAGGCCCTGCTCCACCACTTGTATTACTGTAAGGGTTATCGATAACCTCAATCAATTCCCCTTTGTTATTAAAGATATGATAATAAGGACATTTAGCAGCCATATCGCTTACAGATGCTTTTGCAGTTTTACTATCGGCCGCAACCGCAATTTTCATGTTTTCCAGCTCGGCAGCATTGATCATAAACGGACAAAGAACTAAGATTGCAAGGCTTATAAAAAACATTCTTTTCATATTAAATTCCTCCTAATCTTGATGGCGTCGTAAAAAGTCCCATCTACTGCGTTGCAGTTTTTTTTCAGACCCTCGACATACTATATGTATGCCTTCGGTCCTGAAAAAACACTACGCCTTGTATATGAACCTTTTTACTTAGCCATCTGCAGTTAAATTCGTGACTTTTTGTTCACTTCATGACCATTTTGGGCGCAATTAAGACATTCATCTAATATAAAAAAGCAAGAACTCGGCCTAACGGCCTCAAACAGCTTGCATTTCTTAACGATGAATATCTCAATTGCCTTTTCCCCCAAAATGCTCAAAGTCGTTCACAAAAGACTTTCAAAGAACTCAACTGTAGTTTTTTCCGGTTATCGCATCAGTTATAATTACTCAGCCACAGAGGCGCATAGATTTTTGCCAGACCTGCAAATCTCTATATGTTTTTATTTTGCTTTGTGCCACTGTGCCTTTGCCCCTCTGTGCCTGAGCAGTTACTGTAATTCTATGGATATCTTGGTCGTTGGAATTAACGTTTTTTCAACAATTTCAGAAAAAACCCGGATATTACTGTTGCCTTATGAAAGCACTAAGGAAGAATAACTTGTGACATAATAATTATACCTCGTTGATGACAGTTTTTTTCTAAAATCAATCTATAACCCTGATTACTCAGGATCAACGAGGTTTTTTACTTTTTTTTATGTTGAATCAGGGGCTGCCATGATGACTTGTTAAATTATTATATATAATATATATAAAAAATCAATATTTATTATATATATTATATATAAAAAATCAATATTAATGAGTTAAAAACAGTGAGACCTTTGAAAAATGTTTAATTTTGCTCAAGTTCAAGGAAGGCGACCAAATTTTAAATCAGGTTTAAACGTAGGAATACATTGAGTATTTCGAGGCTTAAAATTTGAGCCTGACGCAGTAATTGGGCAAAAGGGGAGGTTTTGCAAAGGTCTCACAGTATAACCTTTCAGGAGTACTCTCGTGATAAAAAATCAAAACAAAGTAAATCATGTACAGACAAAATAAATATGCGCCCGGGAAAAGATATAAAAAGAAAAAACCTGACAATGCATTACAAAGGCCAAAATTAAAACCACAAGCAGATATCAGACTGAATAAGGTTTTTTCATCCATAGGTGTGCCTAAAAAAACGGTTTTCAAGCCAGACCCTTTTCAGCTGAAAGCGCTTTCTGCAATTAAAAAAGCAGACTGTCTTGTTACTGCTCCAACAGGCACGGGAAAAACATGGATAGCTGAAAAAGCAATATCCGGAATACATACTAAACAGGGAAAATCCTGGTATGCATCTCCCTTAAAAGCTCTATCCAATTCAAAGTATAATGAATTCTCATCAATATTCGGATCTGATAACGTAGGGATATTAACCGGTGACAGAAAAGAAAATCCTGAAGCGCCAATCATTGTTGGGACCACAGAGATACTTCGAAATCAGTTATATGATGCCATGCATTCTGGAGAAAGCTTATCAGCAGACCTGATAATTTTAGATGAAGCCCATTTCCTGGGCGATGAAGACAGAGGCGTTGTCTGGGAAGAGATAATGATATATCTTCCATCAAGAATACCTCTGCTTTTACTGTCAGCCACAATAGGAAATGCACATCAGATTGCCGGCTGGCTTTCATTAATTCGCTCAAAAAAATGCATAGTCGTTGAAGAAAAGAAAAGGCCTGTACCTCTTTCCCCCGTTTTTTTACATCCATCCGGCAGACTTTTTCCCCTTATATGGCAAAGTTCTAAAAAGAAAAAGCCCACTATCTACAAAAAGGTTTGCGATTATTTAAATCAAAAAAATCCGCCTTTACTGGCTCCTCCGCGTAAACTGCCGCCATTTGGACAGATCATGCGTGTTTTAAGTAAATACAATCTTTCCCCGGCTATTTTTTTTCTAAAATCACGTGCAGATTGTGATAATGCTCTTGAGCTCTGCGCAGAAGATCTTCCATTTGATCAAAGCAACCAGCAAAGAAAAATAAGACTGAACCAGAGAATCAAAGAGCTTGCAACAAAAAACGAGCGTATTAAAATGCATCGCCAGCTAAAGTTTATTGAAAATTTTGCAATTGGTGCCCATCACAGCGGCCAGTTGCCTTCATGGAAAATAATGCTGGAAACACTTATGACTGAAGGTCTTCTTGATGCTGTTTTTGCGACATCTACGGTTGCCGCAGGTGTGAACTTTCCAGCCAGAACAATAGTTCTTCTTAATTCCGACAGGTTTAATGGAAAAGAATTTTTGTCTTTAAATCCTACTGAATTTCACCAGATGACAGGAAGGGCCGGCAGAAGAGGAATGGATAAAATAGGATTTGCTCTAATAATTCCGGGCAAATACATGGATACAAGGTTAATTGCAAAGCTTATAAACTCGACCTCATCTGATGTAACAAGCCAGATAAAAATTAATTTTTCCATGACTCTTAATCTGCTTGTGTCATATTCCCCGGAACAGATAGAAGATCTACTGAAAAAGTCTTTTGCATCATATCAGATTGCAAAAAGAAAAAAAATACCGAATCAAATCAATGAAAATGAAGATAAGTTTTTATTTCTGGACTTTATGAGGCATTTTAAATTCCTGATACAAACAGGATATGCGGAAAAAAACGGCAAATTAACTGATAATGGCATATGGGCATCACGTCTTAGAATTGATCAGCCTCTTCTTATAGCCGAAGGGTTCAGGCTTGGAATTTTACCGGAATCAGACCCTGCGATTCTTGCAGCCATAATAGCATCGTTTGTTTTTGAACAGGAAGCAGATGAAAAAATTAATAGCTGGTTAATCCCAAAGAAACTTGCAGCTGTTTTTTCCTTTGTTGAAAAAAACCTCAGGCCATTTTCAAAACTCATTGCTGCTGAAGGATTCGAAGTACGGCAGCTGTTTTTAAGACCTGCTTTAACAATTTATTCCTGGGCTGCTGGTGAAACCTGGGAAAAAGTTGTTTCTATTTCCAAAATGGAAGAGGGAAACCTTGCCATGCTTATTCTTCGTACAGCAGACCATTTAAGGCACATCAAAGCACTTGGAAATGTTTTTCCAGCAGCAGCCAAAACCGCAGGAAAAGCCATAAGACTTATCATGAAAGAGCCTGTGATTATTGATTATTAGAGCTTACGATAAAAAATTGCCCTGATTTAAAAACACTAAATCAGGGCAATGTATAATAACATGAAACCTTTGAAAAATGCTCAATATTGATTCATAAGCCAATTATAAATTTTTCTTTTCCAGTGCTTCAAGACGCCTGTTAATGGCTTCTAAAGATCTCTTAAGAGAATCTGATTCAGACTTTAGCATGGCTGTTTCATCTGCTGTTTCCAGAGGATACGATGGA
>CAYYMU010000207.1:0-4043 GCA_964472445.1 uncultured Desulfobacteraceae bacterium | reverse complement strand
TCGCTCCACTTATTTTATATAATTGACAGAATTCCTTAACTTTAGCTCACTTTAAACTTTAGTTCACTTCAAACTCTTGCAGCATTTCTCCAGGCAAAACCGGATAACTCTGACCTGGCCCAAAGGACCAGGTTTTTCAGGATAAAATAAAAACATATAGAGATTTGCAGGTCTGGCAAAAATCTATGCGCCTCTGTGCATTTGCCCCTCTGTGCCTGAGTACTTACTTTATTTTGCTTTGTGCCATTGTGCCTTTGCCCCTCTGTGCCTTTTGTCCCTCAATTAATTCTCTTTTGCAGGGCCAAAGGAGTTTTTAAAAAGCTCGTGAATTGCTTTGCGGCCTTCGTCACTGAGATTCCGGGTTCCTGTTCCGGCAAATGTTTTGTCGATGATAATGGGATTTTCAGCAACCCATTTATTATCCTTCCATGCAAACCATGTTTTACGTTCCTGGTCATATACGTTGACAGGACGGTTAAAAAGCTTTGCAAGCTCAACACCCCAGCCTGTTCCTCCTTTGAAGGTGTCGTCCGACTGTATCCATCCTACCGCTATAACGTGGTAGCCATTGTTTACCATGTGAAAAATAGACTGTATGACCTTCCGTATTTTTTCAGCTTTTGAATAATTCCGTCCCATTCGGGCAGAGACTATTTCCATGCTGACATCCCCTTTGTCAAGTTCTTCCGGACTCAGCACCCGGACACCTCTGGTACGTTCGATATTGTGTCCTTCAAACGAAAAATTAACTTCCTGAATCCCCCAGCGCTCTGCAAGCTTTCCAAACTCGGCCTCTGCCCCCTTATGCCCGCCGCTGTAAAGAATAACATCAAAATTGTCAGTCATTATTTTTATCTCCTTTTATTTGTTTGCCTTATTGGCATCTCCGTGTTTCGAAGAAGTACCCTAAAATATAAGTTGTTTTTTTTCGATTGCAACTTTTTTTACGACGCCATCCTTTCTTGACGCCATCGTAAAAAGTCATTTGTAAGCGACATTGAGCAGTTTTGGAAAAAGATTCGAATTAAGCCTGGCGTTAAAAATTGCAAGCTGTTTGAGGGCGTTAGCCCGAGTTCTTGCAATTTAGCCGGGATTAATCTGAATCCCAAAAATGCTCATAGAGCGAACAAATTTTACTTTTTACAAGTTCATCTTTCTTGACAAGCACAGTAGATGGGACTTTTTACGACGCCATCCTTTCTTTGGTGACACAATATATCCCTTTGCCCTCAAACCCGGGTCTGAAGCATAAATTATCAGAGTTGCATTCTGCTTTACGTAAATCTCCTTTTTCCCATCGATTAATCAAGTCCGGCTCTCTGATTAATGGTCGGCTCATTGCAATGTAGTCAGCCATCCCATCGGCAATAATCTTGTCTGCAACATCAAAAGATCTCAAACCACCTACGAGGATTAAGGGTATTTTTATCTTGCTTTTAAATTCCCGGGCATATTCTCTGAAATAAGCCTCTTTGTCCTTTGTTTTAATTCCAGTTCTGGTGGGAGAAAATTTTCTGTTTCTTAAAATACCACCGCTCAACTCAATTGCGTCAAAACCAGCATCAGCAAACAGTTTTGCCGCTTGCAATGAATCTTCGATTGTCAGTCCATTTTCGATAAAATCAGTACAATTCATTTTTATCAATATTGGGTAATCTTTTCCGACAACCTTTCTTACGGCATGATATATCTGGAGATGAATTCCGGCCCTGTTTTCAATTGACCCGCCATATTCATCCTGTCGTTTGTTGTAATCAGGGGACAAGAACTGGCTTAGTAAATAGCCATGGGCCGAATGGATTTCAATTCCATCAAAACCAGCTGCCAGGGCTCTTTTTGCGGCCTGGGAAAAAGAAGCAACAACGCGTTGAACATCTTCGTGTGTTATTATTTTTATGTTTTTTTCGGAAAAATCTTTAGAATCCGACACAGCAAGTGCAGGGAAGCCTGTCAGCTTCTCATCGGCATACTGTCCGGCATGCGCCAGTTGCATAACGATTTTGCCGCCATTTTCATGAACTGCCAAAGTCATTTTCTTTAATTCAGGAACAAGTTCATCTTTATAAACCCCAAGCTGCCAGGGTGATCCCTGGCCTTCCTGCGATACATACGAATGGCTGCTTATAATCAGGCCGACTCCACCCCTGGCAAGCGATATCATCATCTCTATTAATTCAGGGGTGACTTCACCTTTTTCAGTTGCGAGACCTTCCCATGTTGCCGCACGGATAAATCTATTCTTTAATGACATTTTATTAATTGAACTTTTATCAAACAACCTGCTCATTGGTGCTCTCCTTTTTTTACGAGTTTATCTCTATTCGAGATTTTCCCTTCATGCAATTCGAATAACATATCACCTCTAAGAATCAAGTTTAATAGCTTACTGCGTTATATGTTTCTACCTTATTAACTGATATGCCTTATTAAATGTTTACCATTATTGATGTTTTGTGGTATATTAATCTAATGCAAAAAAAATTCTCGAAAGAAAACAATCCCGCAGCTAAACCAAAGTCCGGGTCGTTACGTCCTGATAGGGAAAACCGTTCATTTCACAAGTTATCCCCCTGGAAAAAAGTAAAGAAAAAATACCAGAGCGAGGATGCGTCAGCAGCATCCGATGGTTTTGCAGTGGATGACAGTTGGAACATTTCAAGGTTCAAGGTTCCAGAGGTAGAAGGCAGCTTTCGATTTCACGATTTCGATCTTCCCAACCCTCTGCTCCATGCCATATTCGACCTGGGTTTCGAGTATTGTACACCTATACAGGCTGCAATTCTTCCCAGCACCCTGTCCGGCAAGGATGCCAGCGGCAGAGCTCAAACCGGTACTGGAAAAACCGCTGCATTTCTGATTACTGTAATAAACCGGATAATGAAAAATCCCCTCCAGATAAAACAAAAACCAGGCACACCCCGGATATTGATTCTTGCCCCTACCCGGGAACTTGTGCTCCAGATCTCCGAGGAAGCTCGCCAGCTTTCCAAATACTGTGGCCTGAAAACAGTATCTGTGTTCGGTGGTATGGATTATGTAAAGCAAAAAAAGGATCTGCATGCCGGTCCGGTGGATATTATTGTGGCAACACCCGGGAGGCTGCTCGATTTTCAGCGCAACCGCGACATTAATCTTAACAAGACCGAGGTGCTGATCATTGATGAGGCTGACAGAATGCTCGATATGGGTTTTGTCCCGGATGTCAGAATGATCATCAACAGCACGCCTGGAAAAGGCAAGCGCCAGACCATGCTTTTCAGCGCAACGCTTACCGAGCAGATTACCCGTCTTGCCTCTCAATGGACCCAGAATCCCGTGACCATAGAGATTGAACCAAACCAGGTCGCTGTGGAAAGCGTGGAACAGGTCATTTACATCGTGACATCGGACAAAAAATTTGCACTCCTTTTTAACATCATCGACAAACAGAACATTGAGCAGGTTCTGGTTTTTTGCAACAGGCGCGACGAGGTTACACGTTTATCGGAAAAGCTGACTCGCTACGGAATAAACTGCTCCGAGCTTTCCGGTGCTGTTCCACAGAAACAACGGATTCAACGCCTTGATAAATTCAAGGCCGGAAAGATCCGGGTGCTGGTCGCAACGGATGTAGCCGGACGCGGCATTCATATCGAAGGCATGAATCATGTTATTAATTTCACGCTGCCGGATGATCCTGAAGATTACGTACACCGGATCGGGCGAACCGGCCGGGCTGGTACTAACGGCACTTCGGTCAGTTTCGCTGATGAGGATGATTCCTTCTTCATTCCCGCCATCGAGAAGTTCATTGGCCGCAAGCTGGATTGCATCGAGCCAAAAGAAGAATGGCTCACCATGCCTAAACCGGTCTTTGCAAAGAAAAAGCGTGTGACCAGCCTCAAAAAGAAAGTGTTCTCGTCCTTTCAGGGGAAAAGACACTCCCGCAGATAAATTTAACCAGTAAAGATCCGGATCCAGAGGACCAGGCCTTGGCTATCTCCTGAGGGGGGATTTGCTTTGCATGAAAAAGATGAACCCTGGTCGCCTCTGGCGCCGCCGAA
>CAYYMU010000206.1:0-4118 GCA_964472445.1 uncultured Desulfobacteraceae bacterium | reverse complement strand
GTTATACATGAGTTTTTTCTGGTTTTAATTTAATTATAACTGTTGCGATAACCTGTAAAAACTACAGTTGAGTTATTTGAAAGTCATTTACAAGCGAAATTGAGCAGTTTTGGAAAAAGATTGAAGCTAAAGCTTCCCGGTAAGGAAAATAATCAGTTTTTGGCCGGTCAGATTGAGCATGGCGTTAAAAATTGCAAGTCCCTATACTCTTGGATATGAACCAAGCCATTTAATATACATACAGATTTTTTTCATTCTTTCTATTGTTTCATTTACATTCGGGTCTTCTATATGTCCTTCAATATCAACAAAGAAAAAATAATTCCAATTTTCATATTTTGTGGGCCTGGATTCAAGTTTAACCATATTTATTCCTGCTTTGGCAATCGGTTCCAGAGCCTTGTGCAAAGCTCCAGGAGCATGAGGTGTTACAAACATTATTGAAGTTTTGTCCTTTCCTGTCCTGTGCATATCATCCTGACCAATAACAAGAAATCTTGTTATATTTCTTGTAAAATCCTCAATCCTTGAAGCAATTATATCCAAGTCGTATATATCCGCTGCTTCCCTTCCGGCAATTGCGGCTGAATCAGCATTTTTTGATGCTTTTTGCGCAGCGCGAGCCGTGCTGCTGCATTGCTCAAGAATAGCCTCGGGAAGGTGCGTTTCGATCCATCTGCGGCACTGGGCAAATGCATGAGGATGAGAATAAACTGTTTTAATATTTTTTAAACCATCTGCTTTTGACAGCAAATCGTGAGAAATTTTATAATATATTTCTGCACAGATTTTTAAATCAGACTCAAAAAAAAGATCTAAAGTATAGTTTACAGTGCCTTCAATTGAATTTTCAACTGGAACGACTCCATAAGTACAAGCGCCTTTTTCTGCCTCGCCGAATATATCGCGAATGCTGGGCTGCGGTATAAAGGAAACTGTATGGCCAAAATGGTTCATAGCTGCAAGATGAGTAAATGTGGCTTCCGGGCCGAGGTATGTCACAATCTCCTTTTTTTGAACTTCACGGGATAAAGCTATTATCTCTGTAAAAACATGATGAAGATTATTTTCACTCAAAGGGCCTTTGTTTAAAGCTAACAGCCTGTTTATTACACTGCTTTCACGTGCGGTATCTAAGATTTTTTCATTTTTCTGGTCTTTAATTTTTCCTATCTGTTTTGCAAATAAAAGCCTTTTGTTGATCAAATCAAGAATCTTCTCGTCTATCTCGTCTATGGATTTTCTTAAAGAGGTGATATGAGAATCTGAAGTATCTGTTTTATTTTTATCGCCGTCTGACATTGTTTTCCTGAATTCCGTATGTTGATTATTTATTTTTTCCTGAAAAAGCTGGTCCTTTGGGCCAGGATTCTTTATTTTTCTGTTATTGTTTCATCTATTTTATGGCCAAAATGTCTGCCGCATTCTTCAACTGCCACAAGAACCTTATCACCAGGCATGAGATTTACAATTGATTTCGGTTTTCCTTCAGGATCTGTAAGCCTGATTGTTTCAGCATTTTGAAGAATAGTTGTAACTTCCCTGTCTCCAACAAGTGCTTTTACAAGCATCAACGGACGTCTTTCAATTTTAAGGCGTCCAACAGTGCCAACAGATGTATTCCCTTTAAAATCAACAATCAAAACATGATCTCCTGCTGCAAGTTCTGAAAGATATCTGGTTTTCCCAGATGGAACCCTTGTATATGCATGAACAGGGCCTGCATTTATCCTGAAAGGCCTTGGAGCGACATAGGGGTTGGAAACGCTTTCTGCATGAACAAGAAACAAAGCGCTGCTGCTGTTTCCAACAAGCATACCCTGGCCCAGAGTCATTGAGGTGCATGTATCCACGCACACCCTGTCTCCCATGCCAACAGGACAAACGTCTACAATTTCGGCTTCTTCAAGAACTGTTTTATCCTCCACTGAACCTATTAATGACAGTGTCTTTTTGAGATCCATAACATCTGCAGTATGAATCAGGATATTATCAACTCCCTTTTCCAGAATGCCAAAAGCGGTCTGCGCATCCTTAAAGCTATAAACCTGAGCAATAACATCTGCCCCCTTTGCTATAAGATTTTCAAGAGGAATTATTGTCCAGTCACTGCATTGAAGTACCACCTTTTTGTCTTTACAAAGTTTTATAATCTCATCTTCGTCTTTATTGCTTTTTATTGTAAAAAAAATGACGTCTTTCCCTGGTTTCAAATCTCCATCTTCGGAAATCGTTTGTATTCTGCCAAGCTCCTTGACTTTTTTACTATATCCTTTTGGGACCATTATACCATCTGCGCCGCCTTCAATAGCGGTTGTTACTAATTTTTTGTCCCATGGTTCCACCTTCACCCAGATTTTTTTCATAACATTATATCCTTAATAAAATATTTTAACCGCGAAAATTATAAATGTCGGAGATCAGAGCTGTTGGACCGACAACCGTGAACCGTGAACCGTGAACTATATCTTTATAATACATATCCATTTATTGCAAAAACCTAATTGCCTGCTCAACACTCATGTCATCATTTACAATGCCGGAAATAGCCCTGACCATATTTTCAGGGTCTTTGTGCTGGAATACGTTGCGGCCTATGGAAACACCCGCGCCTCCTGCATCAATAGATCCCTTTACCATTTCCAGAATCTCTATATCTGAATCCATTTTGGGGCCGCCGGCAATTACAACCGGAACAGAACAACCAGCCACAACCTCTTTAAATGTCTCCGCTGATCCAGTGTATGAGACCTTAACAATATCTGCTCCCATCTCGTCTCCCACGCGGGCCGCATGTTTGATAAATTTTACATCATACTCGTCTTTTATTTTCTCACCTCTTGGATAGATCATGGCAAGAAGAGGCATCCCCCATGTGCGTGCATCATAACTTACTCTTCCAAAATCATTAAGCATTTCTTTTTCACCGCCGTTTCCCAGATTTACGTGTATGGATACAGCATCAGCGCCTAATTTTATAGCCTCTTCAACCGAACAAACCAGAGTTTTGGCATTTGGATATGGAGAAAGGCCGGTTGACGCAGACAAATGCAGAATCAATCCTATATCACCTCCCGTCCCTCTATGGCCTTCGCCTACAAGTCCCTTATGTTCTACGATTGCATTGGCCCCTCCATTTGCCACCTTTTGTATTGTTTGCTTCATATCCAGCAGACCGTCAATGGGACCAACGGAAATACCATGATCCATTGGAACAATTACTGTTCTACCTGTATTACGATTAATTATACGTTCCATACGAATCTGTTTGCCTAAAATTGTCATAATAAACCTCCTGTTTTTGCAAAAAAGGCCATGAAGCATTTTTTCTCCACGGCCTTTTTTGAAAAAACACAAAAAAAAGCCGTGGGCTTTAAGGCTACCCACGGCTTTTTGCGTTTAATATTTTTGTTTAAAGTTCCATCAACGCACCACAGGCAAACCAGTATTATAAAAATACCAATAATAGCTGAAATATTTGCCTGAAAAATTTTGCGTCATTTAATTGCCTTTATCCTTTTTTTAAAATCAGCTTAAACTCTCTATCTGATTATTTTTATTTGTCAAGAACTTTTTTATGACTGTTTCGTAAAAATCTGCATTATTCCGCTTTGCAGCACTTGAAACCAAAATAACTTTTGAGCATATCAAAAAATTATGTTTCAATGTCATTAACTCAGGTAATTTTATTATTGATAACCACGAAGAACACGAAGGATTTTTCTTTATCTTCGATTGTATGGTTCCCACGCTGAAGCATGGGAACGAAAAAAAATAACTTTTGAGCAATCAGTCTTCAGTTATGATTAAATTAAAATTAGAAAACTGTTTGAATGTATTAAAAATCGTTAGCAAAGAACCTGTTGATATATTGGGATCATCTCCCGATTAGTTGTAGTCAATTCTTGCTCGCCTCTGGCGAGAAGCTAAAACAAGTGGGTTATTTCTAATTAAGCGGGTGTAATCTCAGAGGGTACAAGGGGTCAAGGATTCAAGGGTTCGAGTGACACGCAGTGAAGAGCTAACCGTGAAATACCGCGTGCCCTCAATCCAGCATGATTCCGTTCGAGTGACACGCAGTGAAGAGCTAACCCTCAGCGCTCAAGGAAGAAAGATAT
>CAYYMU010000205.1:0-4127 GCA_964472445.1 uncultured Desulfobacteraceae bacterium | reverse complement strand
GTCTTCTCGCCAGAGGCGAGCAAGAATTAACTACAACTAATCGGGAGATGATCCTGAAATAATAATAAAAATATGACACTTCGGTTAGATCGTCATATGGCTTGAAGAAAAACAGGAAGAGGGCCTCTTTACCTTTGCTATGATAATGGTGATATTGTCTCGTTTCCTCCATATTTATTGGCAAGATCCACCAGCGTCTTACATGCCTTGTGCGGTTTTTGTTTATCAGTAACTGCGAGTATTTCTTCGAGAGAGACCTCATTGCTTAATCCGTCTGAACATATGATTATTCGGATATTTACTAAGTTTTAACAGGTTATGCCATACCATATAAAATCTGGAAAAAATTGAGAGCGTTGTTTTTCGTTGACGATTTATGTTTATATATCATATATTTTTAAAAATCAGCGCTTAAAACAGGATTAAAGAGGTTTTATTATGACAACAAAAAGTCAGCAGTTCGGCCAGAAAAGTGAATCTCTTGCTGTTGATTGTCTTAAAAAAAATGGATACAAAATAATTCAGCAGAATTACCGTACTAAACTTGGCGAAATAGACATAATTGCAAAACAGGGAAAATCTCTTGTTTTTATAGAGGTAAAAGCCCGGAAATCAGACCGGTTCGGCAGACCTGAAATGGCTGTAACCCCCAAAAAGCAGCGAAAAATATCAATGACAGCTCTGTATTATCTTAAATCTACAAAACAAAGCAATATAAAAGCCAGATTCGATGTTGTAGCTATAAAATCAACCTCAAACGGACCGGATATTAAAATAATAAAAAATGCCTTTGAACTTGCCTACACATAAGCCAGCAGATACTGATAAAAAAGGTAATCTTTACGTTGTTGCCACCCCCATAGGAAATATGGAGGATATAACTGTAAGAGCGCTTAAAATTCTTGATCAGGTAGATATTATCGCAGCCGAAGATACAAGGCATACAGGGAAACTTCTTTCTTTTTATAAGATTAAAAAGCCACTTATATCATGTCATGAATATAATGAGAGAGGAAAAACTCCATCTCTGATAAACAAGCTTAGTTCAGGATTATGCATCGCGCTTGTATCAAATGCCGGAACGCCCACAATGTCTGATCCAGGTTATCAACTGATAAAAGAGGCTTTAAAGGAAAATATAAGAGTCGTTCCAATACCCGGACCATGCGCGTTTGTTACTGGTTTAAGTGCATCAGGAATGCCGACTGATTCCTTTATTTTTATCGGGTTCCCGGCAAGAAAAAAAGCAAAACGTCTTAATGAGTTAAGAGAGCTTGCTGTTGAACAAAGAACAATAGTATTTTATGAATCTCCAAGACGCATAAAAACGCTCCTTGGAGAAATAATATTGAATATGGGTGATAGAAAAGGGGTGCTGTGCCGTGAGATGACTAAGATGCACGAGGAATTTATCAATGGCCGCATGTCAGATATTATCAGCAGTCTGGAGAAACGCCCTTCAATAAAGGGAGAATGCACACTTATTGTGGACAGGGATGAAAACGCCGGAGAAATTTCCATGGAGGAGTTAAGAAAGGAAATAAAAAAAAATCTTACAACATCAACTCAAGGTTTGTCTGGTTTTGCAAAAGATATGGCAAAAAAATATAATCTTCCCAGGAAAACTATATATGACGAGGCGTTGAAGATTAAAGAACCGGCGGGAGCATAAGGATTCAAGAGATTAACGGGTTAAGGTTGTAAGAAAATTATTAAAAGGAAAACCAATATGCAAGATCTTGATGCGATTTTTTCGCCAAAATCAGTAGCGGTTATAGGTGCGTCTGTCAAATCCGGAAAGGTGGGCCATGATATTTTTGCCAATATATTAAGCGGAAATTATCAGGGAATACTTTATCCTGTTAATCCTAATACAGAATCTGTTTTAAGTGTAAGGGCATATCCCTCTGTTATTGAAGTGCCCGGAGATGTAGATCTTGCAATAATAATTCTTCATCCCGAACTTGCTTTAAAGGCTGTTGAAGAAAGCGTGAAAAAGGGTGTAAAGGGAATTGTTGTTGTATCTGCCGGGTTTCGGGAGGTCGGCGGCAAAGGTCTGGAAATAGAAAACAAAATAGCCGCAGTCTGCAAAAAGGCAGGTGTTCGCCTTGTCGGCCCGAATTGTCTTGGCGTAATCAACCCGCTTCCTCAGGTAAGTTTAAATGCGAGTTTTTCCACGCGTATGCCTGCAAGCGGTAATATTTCTTTTATTTCTCAGAGCGGGGCATTGTGTACTGCTGTCCTTGATTTTGCTGCTGACAGAAATTTTGGTTTTTCAAAATTTATTTCCATAGGTAACAAAGCAGATGTAGATGAGCTTGATCTCTTGCGCTATCTGCATGAAGATATGGATACAAGGGTTATTTTGATGTATCTCGAAGAGCTTCGCAGAGGCAGGGAGTTTATTGATACTGTAAAAGAGATTACTTCAGGAAACAGACCTACTCCTATACTCGCTATAAAATCGGGAAGAACAACTGCCGGGGCACAGGCAGCAGCATCTCATACAGGGGCTTTGTCAGGATCCGAGGCAGTTTACGATGCTATTTTTCAGCAGACAGGCATGATCCGTGTTGATACAATTGATGAGCTCTTTGATTTTGCAACTGCTTTTGCGTATAAAAGTGAAAGCTCTCTGGGAAAACTCACCAGAAAAATTCCTCACGGCAACAGGGTGGCCATTGTTACAAATGCAGGAGGGCCCGGGATTATTGCTACCGACATTACCATGGCTTGTGGACTCAGGCTTGCGAAATTTCAGCAGAAAACAATTGATGCGCTTGCAAGCCATCTTCCGCTTACGGCAAATCTTCATAATCCGGTTGATATCATAGGAGATGCTCCATATGATCGTTATGAAAATGCTTTAAACGCTGTAATCAATGACAATGGTGTGGATGGCGCTATTGTAATCCTTACGCCTCAGTCAATGACAAATACTCTTGGAACAGCAGAAGCCATTATCAGGATTGCAAGGCTCACTCACAAGCCTATTCTTTGCTGTTTTATGGGGGTTATTGATGTTTCTGCCGGGGTAAAATATCTCCAGGAATATGGTTATCCGGTTTATAAGTTTCCTGAAAATACAGCAAAGGCATTTGGGGCTCTTTATAAATATTTCAAGTGGTTGAACCGTAAGCATTTCGAGCAGTATGAGTTAAAACATGATAAAGAAAAAGCTGATGATATTATTAAAAATTTTCTTGCATCCGGGAAAACCGCTTTGAGTGAGCTTGATGGAATAGAACTGCTTAAATGTTATGGCTTTAATGTATTGCCTTCACAGCTTGCAGAAAACGAGGATCAGGCAGCAGATTTTGCTGAAAAAATAACTTTCCCTGTTGTAATGAAGATTTCTTCACCGCAGATTCTTCACAAGACAGATGCCGGAGGAGTAGTGCTGGGGCTTGAAAATATATATGAGGTGAAAAAGGCATTTAAAGAGATAATTGAAAAAGCTGAAAAGTATAATCCTGATGCAGAAATAAAAGGCGTATTGATTCAAAAAATGGCTACGAGAGGAGAAGAAGTAATCCTTGGGATGAACAGGCAGCGGATTTTTGGGCCATTGCTGATGTTTGGCCTGGGCGGCATATTTGTTGAACTTTTCCATGATGTTGTTTTTCGCATAGCGCCTGTCGGCAGAAACGAAGCCCGAAGAATGGTCCAGGGCATAAGGGGATATAAGCTTTTTCAGGGCTTCAGGGGGAGACCTGTTGTTGATATAGAAACGCTTGAAAAAGCAATGGTATGTATTTCTGATATGTCAATTAACCATCCGGAAATTGATGAGCTGGACATAAATCCTTTTCTTGTGCATGAGAAAGGGAAAGGAGCTACTGTTGCTGACTGCAGGATTATTTTAAAAAAGCCGGATGATTCAAACAAAAGTTAGCCGCAGATTAACGCAGATTAACGCAGACAGGTTTAAATACAGTAACTACTCAGGCACAGAGGGGCAAAGGCACAGTGGCACAAAGCAAAATAAAAACATATAGAGATTTGCAGGTCTGGCAAAAAACTATGCCCCTCTGTGCCTGATAAATTGCAAACCCAGATAGAAATTTCTATAAACCTGTATTATTTGAAAAGAGACGAATTCGATAAGTTATCTGAATTAAGCAGAG
>CAYYMU010000204.1:0-4178 GCA_964472445.1 uncultured Desulfobacteraceae bacterium | reverse complement strand
TTAAAGGATATATCTGCTTAAATCCTCGTCATCCTGGATATCTTTTAATTTATCATCAACATATTTTTCGTCAATTATAATCTTTTTTTCTTTCATGTCTGGAGCATCAAAAAGCATATCTTCAAGCAGATATTCCATAAGAGTATGAAGCCTTCGTGCTCCGATATTTTCAGTAAGAGTATTAACCTTTTCCGCAATTGCCGCAATTCTTACCACTGCATCATCCTCAAATACCACGTCAATGCCCTCTGTCCTTAAAAGCGCCACGTATTGAAGAATCAATGCATTTTTCGGTTCGGTCAGAATTCTGAGAAATTCGTTTTTCCCAAGAGATTCAAGTTCTACGCGAATCGGAAATCTGCCCTGAAGTTCGGGTATCAAATCCGACGGCTTAGTCGTATGAAAAGCGCCCGAAGCAATGAAAAGAATATGATCTGTTTTAACAGGGCCGTATTTGGTTGTAACATTACAGCCTTCTACTATAGGCAAAAGGTCCCTCTGTACGCCCTCTCTGGAAACATCAGGGCCGTGGCTGCCGTTTTTACTAACAATTTTATCTATCTCATCGAGAAAAATTATTCCCGTCTGTTCAACCTTTTCGATTGCCAGATTTACGACCTCATCCATATCTACAAGATTCTGGGCTTCTTCCTGCGATAAAATCTTCATGGCTTCAGGTACTTTAAGCTTTCTTCTTTTCGAATTTTTAGGCATAAGACCGCCTAACATGTCCTTAAAGTTAAAACCCATTTCCTCTATGCCCATGCTTGAAAAAACCTCTACAACAGGCGTATTCTTTTCTGAGATATCAAGATCAACATATCGATTATCTAATCTTCCCTCACGAAGCATTGCGCGGAGTTTCTCTCTTGTTGAGGTTGATTCGGCATGGTTTTCTTCAATAACAACGGTTGATATTTCTTTTAGAGCAATGCTTTTTTCTTCCGGCGTTGGTATTGGTTTTGGTTTTGGAAGAAGAAGGTCGAGCATTCTTTCTTCAGCAATCTGCTGTGCTTTTCCTTGTACTGATTCCTGAGCTCTTGCTTTAAGCATGGTTACTGTAAGCTCTAAAAGGTCCCTTACCATGGATTCAACATCTCTGCCCATATATCCGACTTCGGTAAACTTGGATGCTTCAACTTTTGCGAATGGTGAATCCGTGAGCTTTGACAGTCTTCTGGCTATCTCAGTTTTTCCTACTCCCGTAGGGCCGATGAGTATAATATTTTTCGGCGCTATCTCGTCGCGGAGCTCTTCAGGAACCTGCTGCCTTCGCCACCTGTTTCTTAAAGCAACCGCTACTGAACGTTTTGCCTTATGCTGGCTGATAATATATTTATCAAGCTCCTTAACAGTTTCTGATGGTTTTAAATCACTCATATTGGTTTATATTCCTTAAATAAAAAACAAGGCAATAATTACAACTATACCTTGTTATGTCCTTAAACTTATAGTTCTTCTATGGTTATCGAATCGTTTGTAAACACACAGATTGAACCGGCTATTTTCAAGGCTTCTTCTACAATACTTCTCGCATCCATATCTGTATGCCTTATAAGAGCAGTTGCAGCAGCTTGAGCGCTTATGCCTCCAGACCCGATACCCATGATTCCCTCATCAGGTTCAATCACATCACCATTTCCTGAGATAAGAAACATTCTTAACTCATCGGCTGCAATCATAATTGCTTCAAGGCGTCTCAGATATTTGTCGGTTCGCCAGTCTCTTGCCAGTTCAACAGCACTGCGGGTCAGATTCCCATTATAACGTTCGAGCTTTGCCTCCAAACGTTCGGAAAGGTTTAAGGCATCAGCAGTTGCTCCGGCAAATCCTACAATAATTTTATTATTATAAATTTTTCGTACTTTTTTAGCATGATGTTTTATAATATTATTATTTAAGGTTACCTGTCCGTCTCCGGCAACAGCCAGTTTGCCATTAAGCCTTAAAGCAAGAATAGTTGTTCCATGAAAATTCATATTAGAATCAGTCATAAAAAATTACCTTAATTAAAAAGTTTAGTATTATGCAGCAACCTGTTTTCAGCTTCTTGGATGGGCCTTGTCATATGTTTCCATTAGCCTGTCTATACTTACATGTGTATATTTTTGTGTAGTAGAAAGGCTTTTATGCCCTAACAATTCCTGCACAACCCTTAGATCTGCGCCAGCATCAAGCATATGAGTCGCAAACGAATGACGCAGGGCATGAGGTGAAACCGGCATTAAAAGACCACATTCTTTTGCGACTTTGTCAAGAATACGGCCAATGGATCTTGTTGTAAGACGACCATTATTTTTGTTTAAAAAGAGCGGGCCGTCTACATCGGTTTTTATGTTTTTTTCCAGACAAAGCCTTTTCCTGTAATCTTTTATCGCATTAAGAGCCTTTTTGCCTATTGGTACGATTCTTTCCCTTGAGCCTTTTCCAAAAACGCGGATTACGCGGTTTGTAAAATCCACAGCAGTCAAATCCAGACCGGCAAGTTC
The DNA here is from genome assembly GCA_964472445.1 of uncultured Desulfobacteraceae bacterium. Lineage (GTDB taxonomy): Bacteria > Desulfobacterota > Desulfobacteria > Desulfobacterales > ETH-SRB1 > CAYYMU01. Next base: position 1,689 of record CAYYMU010000204.1, on the reverse strand, counting down.
AGATACTCTTATTCCACTTGAATATAGAGACTCATAAATAGCACTATTTCTCAAGCCGGCCAGGGTGTCGGTCTTTATGGAATCCAGCAGCCTGAAGGCATCATCAACCGTTAGATACACTGGAATTGTCTTTCCCTGTTTTGGTGAAACAATCAGTTCCGCAGGGTTATCAGTAATCAAACTTTTTTTGACAAGATATCTGAAAAAAGAACGTAAAGAGGAAAGCTTGCGAGCTATTGTTACTTTTTTATTTTTTTTGTGTAAAAATCCTAAATAACCCCTTATCATCAGGGTATTGACCTTATCTGCTTCTATTTTATCCTTTTCTCTTTCTTTTAAATACTGGCTTTGAGCAAGAAAACATGTAAATTCTTCAAGATCATGCTGATATGCCCTAGAAGTATTTTTTGAATATCCCTTTTCAAATGAAAGAGATTCAATAAAAGATTTTATCATCTTTTTCAAAGAAGATGCCCTCGTAAAAAGTCACAAATTTAACGATAGATGAAGTCATTAAAACTCAATTAACTTTTCAATATCATCCCAGGTTTCGACTTCTACAAATGGATGAACTTTTCTGTTCCATGGCTGCTTGAATAAAACCGGAGTTATGCCAGCCTCTTGAAGTTTAAAACATGTCTCAAGCCTGTCTTCGACAAAATATTTAATATTTCTGCTTAAAAGAACATTCGGCTTATCTTCAAATGCGCCGGTTGTAATTATTTCTATTGAATCCGGCTCAAGCGGCAAAACACTTAGCATCCAATCATATATCGGGCCGGGATAAGGTCTGGCTGTTACAAAGAGCAGCCGATTCTGACTTTTCCCAAGCCTTGCCAGCACCTTGGTAGCTCCGGCAATAGGTGTTAAGGTCGCATCATAATTACCGTTAGTTATCATTTCTAATATATTGTCAGTAATGTTTTTATCAATATCAATACAATCTTCAATAGCATAAGAAGTAATATCCTCAGGTCTGATCGAGGTTATACCATACTCATCACGCGCTATATCAAGAAATAACGTCATGGTGTCGGCAAAAACCCCATCAACATCAAAAGCTATTGAGGACGGATTGATCATAAATAAACCCCTGTATTCTTGTTTTTAGTTAAAAAATCCTGCCATCTTATATCTGGTGAGCCGGCAAACAGATTTTTTAAGTTATCAAAACGCAAGTAAAGGCAACTCCTGTAGATTTGAAAAATCAACTGGTATGCCGGAAGCGTACAACAATTCCAGGCACTTATAAATTATGCTGCATTTCGTGCCTTTTTTTTCAGTCTGGAAATACGGCGTCTGGAAACAATAGCCATTTTTTTATTATCTGACTTTAAAAAAGTTTCCTGTTCAACCTTTATTTTTCTTATTTTTGCCTTTATCTCGCGAACTGATGCATCGGTTTTTTTCCCGGGCACATCTTCAATTCCTTTTGCCTTTTTTATTGCGCCTATCAACTCCGGCTTATTCATACCATGAACACCGGTAATTTCAGAGATATCACTGGCAACAGTTCTAAGTTCCTTGGCGGTCATTTTATCTAAAGGTTTTTCCTTGATTTCTTTTTTTTTCTTAGCGCCCATATATAGCAAATCTCCTTTTATGTACTTAAAATTGATGAACTCGTAAAAGCTCCACTATGCCGCTTTGCAGCACTTGAAACCAGAATAACTTTTGAGCAATCAGTCT
>CAYYMU010000203.1:0-4184 GCA_964472445.1 uncultured Desulfobacteraceae bacterium | reverse complement strand
AAAAAATCTTTCGTGTTCTTCGTGGTTATCAATAGTAAAGAATCCTGGCCCAGAGAACCAAGCTTTGGCTATCCCCAGAGGGGATTTGCTTTGCATGAAAAAGATGAACCCTGGTCGCCTCTGGCGCCGCCGAAGGCGGGTAAACATCGAATGTGGATATCGCTTCGCTCATTTCTTTAATAAAATTGAAACGCCGAAGGCGTACCATAATTCGACGTTGGGTGTTCGACGTTGGATGTTCGATGTTCCTTTTTTAAACACAAAACTCCAAGACAAAGCCATCTATCTCTGACCTGGCCCAGAGAACCAAGTTTTTCAGGACACAATAAAATCGTCTAAGTTAATGACATTATCATTAACTAACACAATTTATATTATCATATCAAATAATAATGTCAATCAGAGGTTTTCAGGCTTAGCTGGGCGTATGACTTTCTTATGTAAGAAGGAACAAAACTGCTCACATCATCTGTATCATCATTTTCAAATCTATCCATACTTATGTCTGCAACTGTTGAGGCTCTGATTTTATTCTGACATACCGGGGCAAAATGTGCAAAAGCACCCAGTTTGTCTCTGATAATATCCTGATAAGCAGATGCACCGTCTCCAACAAATATGCACTGTTCTCTAATATCACTAACAGCCCGATCAAGGGGCAAAACCTGCTCGTCAATTTCTTTTTTTAAAATATTATTTTCAAATCTGTAACGTGAAAAATAAACTTCCTCTTTACGTGCATCTAAAAGAGGACAAACAGGATATGAAGAAGAAAAACTCTGCATAGCCAGCGCCTCAAGGCTTGAAACACCAACTACAGGCTTTTGATTTGCAGCAGCCAGCCCTTTTATCGAACCCATCCCTATTCTAAGACCCGTAAAGCTTCCAGGTCCTTTGGTTACCGCAAAACCGTCAATCTCGGACATATCAATACCTGACATATCAATTACAGTATTTATCATGCCCATTAAATGCTTTGAATGTGTCTGCTCTAAGCACAGGGTCATCTCAGCAACCAGTGATTTTTTATCAACTATAGCCACACTGCAGCTTTTTGCAGATGTATCAACAGCGAGTATTTTCATTTTTTTGCACGCTGTTTTGATTTTTTTTTCTTTTCAATAGCTATATCAAGAACCTCATCCATGCTGCCTACTGTAATAAATTCTATTTTCCGCCTTACCTTCTCAGGGATCTCGGTTAAATCTCTTTTGTTCTTCGCGGGCAATATAATAGTGTGAATCCCTGCTCTTAAAGCCCCAAGAGATTTTTCCTTTAAACCTCCTATTGGAAGCACTCTCCCCCTGAGGGTAATTTCACCTGTCATGGCAACATCTTTACTTACCGGTTCGTTAGTCAAAGCAGAAATAAGGGCGGTAGCCATTGCAATACCTGCAGACGGCCCATCCTTGGGTATTGCACCTGCCGGAACATGAATATGAACATCATGACTTTCAAAAAAGTTTTCTTTTATTCCATAGGACTTAAGATTTCCCCTCGCATAAGTCATTGCAGCACGAGCAGATTCCTGCATTACATCTCCAATCTGTCCGGTAACAATCAAATCACCTTTACCTCTAATCAAAGATGCCTCCACATAAAGGGCCTCACCTCCTGCCTGTGTCCATGCGAGACCTGTGGATAAGCCGATCTGGCTGTCCTCCTGATCCATTTCAGGAAAATATTTGGGTACGCCCATATATTTTTTCAGATTGTTTTTAGTAATGCGAAACTCTTTTTTCTCTCCTTCTGCAATTTTTCGAGCCATCTTTCGGCAGATTTTCCCTATTTCACGTTCAAGATTTCTTAAGCCCGCTTCTAATGTATATTCACTGATTAATTGCTGCAAAGCCCCTGTGCTGAAACTTATGTTTTTATGTTTTAAGCCATTCTCTTTTATCTGCCTTGGCAAAAGATATTTTTGAGCAATAATTCTCTTTTCATTTTCAGTATATCCGGAAAGTGAAATGATCTCCATCCTGTCGAGAAGAGCCGAAGGAATAGTATCTGTTAAATTTGCCGTAAGTATAAAGATAACCTTCGACAAATCAAAGGGCAGGTTAAGATAATGATCGCTGAATGCAATATTCTGCTCAGGATCAAGAGCTTCTAAAAGAGCAGAAGAAGGATCGCCTCGAAAATCTGATCCAATCTTGTCAATCTCATCCATCATAAAAACAGGATTCTTTGAACCGCATTGTTTCAAGCCCTGCAATATACGCCCAGGCAAGGCTCCTATATATGTACGGCGATGTCCCCTTATTTCTGCCTCATCACGAATACCGCCCAAAGAAATCCCCACAAACTTTCGTTCCATTGCATTAGCAATTGAACGCCCCATTGAAGTCTTTCCAACGCCAGGAGGACCTACAAAGCAAAGAATCGGACCCTTACTATCGGGATTAAGCTTGCGAACGCTTAAATATTCAAGTATGCGATCCTTTACCTTATCAAGCGCATAATGGTCCATATCAAGCATTTTTTTTGCATTTTTTATATTGATTACATCTTTAGTTACTTTGCTCCATGGCATATCAACAAGCCAGTCCAGATAAGTTCTTATTACTGAAGATTCTGCAGAATCAGGATGCATTTGTTCCAGACGTTTTAACTGCTTTTTTGCCTCTTCCTCAGATTCCTTTGGCATCTTTGCTTTTTTAATTTTTTTCTTGTAATCTGCTATTTCCAGCTTTTTCTCATCCTGCTCGCCAAGCTCCTTGTTTATAGCTCTCATCTGCTCTCTTAAAAAATAGTCCCGCTGATTTTTAGAAATTTCATCCCTTACGTCAGACTGTATCTTGGCCTGAATAGATGAAAGCTCGACTTCACGAGAAAGCAGATCGTTTACTTTCTTGAGACGAATTACCGGATCAGTATATTCCAGAAGTTTCTGTGATTCACTTATTTTCAACTTTAAATTTGAAGCAACAAGGTCCGAAAGCTTGCCAGGATCATCTATGCCTTCTAAAATGCTGTTCACATCGCCTGTTAATTCTCCGCGAAGCGCCAGAATCTTCTTGGAATACTCACGAACATTCCTCATCATGGCTTCAAGTTCAATGTTTACTTTTTTAACAGGTTCCTCGGTAATAATCTTGGTTTTAACAAGAAAAAAATCCTTGTTTTTTATATACCTTACAATCCGCGCCTTGGAGATACCCTGCACAAGAGCTTTAACACTACCGTCTGTAAGCCTCAGCATCCTGAGAATACGGCTGACTGTTCCAACCCTGTAAATTTCATTAGGCTTTGGATTTTCAATGCTCGGATCCTTTTGGGTGACCAGCATCAAAAAGCTGTCCTTGGTTGCAGCTTCTTCTATAGCACGCACTGATTTTTCACGCCCAACAAAAAGAGGAAGCAGCATATCATTAAAAATTACCACGTCCCTTACAGGCATTAAGGGCATAACAGAAGGTATTTCTGCATCCTTTCCATTATCATCAATAATGCTGATAAGATCATCTTTATCGGTTTCAGCCATAATTTCTCCTTATTATTTTGTTGAGCAAAACTCTTAACAACAGAAAAGTCTATTAAAAGTCAATGTTATTAATTTAGGTTCTTCTCCAATTTAGTTGAAGAAGAGGGTCCAAGGATTCAAGGGGTCAAGGATTCAAGGGTTTGTTTTCTAAAAACTTTATCAGCGCTTTTGATGTTTTTTCGTTTTCTGCTATGTCTTTTTTTATGTAAAGCATCCTGATGTAATCCCTGGTTGTCTTTCTTCCATATACTTCTGCTATATTTTTCTTCCTTGAGCGCTGAAGGTTAGCGTTTCACTACGTGTAACTCGAACCCTTGAACCCTCTGAGATCATACTTGCTAAATTAGAGATAACCAATTTATTGTGCCTTAATTAACTACAACTAATCGGGAGACAATCCATAATATAAAACATAATTTATCTTTGACAATATCAATCTTGATTTTTCAACAAATCAGGCTTAATAATACTTTTTAAGGCAATTTGGTTTTGATGGTCTCGCAAAAAGCTGCATTGTGTTCCTTTGCAGCCCTTGAAGGCAGAATGACTTCAAACAATCAGTCTTCAGTTATGATTAAATTAAAATAACTATTCAGCCACAGATTTACACAGATGACCGCAGATAGGTTTAAATACAGTAACTACTGAGCCTCTTGCAGAAACATCCATCTGCATTAGGAATAATTGCTGTATTTGCCTT
>CAYYMU010000202.1:1225-4220 GCA_964472445.1 uncultured Desulfobacteraceae bacterium | reverse complement strand
CGTTTTGAAACCTGTTTTGTCAAATCAAGCACCTTTATCGCATGATCCATGCTTAGTGAGCCTGTACCACAACTCGGGGTTATAAGTGACTGAGCTATTATTTGCGACCTGTCAATACCGAGCGCTTCTATCTGACCTACTTTATCTTCCCATTTTGATATCAGCGAATCAATTGTTTCTGATTCAATATCTTCAGCATTTGAGGTTGGCACGATTCCCCATGCCAGTATTCGGCCGGAAGCTATAAATTTTTTTATTTGTTCTGCATAAAGAATAAATTTGTCAAAAAAGGAATAAGCATCAAAGCTGACTATGTCTGCGGATGATTCCAGAACCAGCGACCAGTCTGCATTGGCGCATACATGTATTCCGGCAAGACCTCCTTCAGCATGGACAGCTTCAAAGGTTTCTTCAAAGCATTTTAAAACTTCATCACGCGATATGCTTATAAATGCTGATGAACCAAATCCAGCGAGGCCGGGCTCATCGAAAAAAATTATTACCGGACATTTAAATTGAGAAAGCTGCCTGGCCTGCCATCTGCTTTTCATGGCCAGCAGCTTTACAGCAGCATCTCTTACATGTTCGCTGTAAAAAATCGCCTTTCCGTTTTGATCTTTTACACCCGTGCCAAATGTTATCGGGCCTGTGATCTGGCCCTTGACTGCAACCGGAGATGAGGCAGAAATTTTTGCCTGTTTTATTAATTCGAAAAAACCCGCGGCTGTATCGGTTGTAAGAGCAAACCGCGATGATAAAAGATCATCCTGGCCTTCGGTTACTGCTATGTAATCTTCGTAGAAAGCAACAAGACTTTCATTAAAACCTTCGCCGAGAGTATCTATAAAATATCTGTCATTTTCATAGGTCAAACCAGGCATTCCAGACAGAAATTGAGCCAGCATGCCTTCTTCCTTAAAAACAGGCAACTGAACCCATAGTGGAATTTCAGGAGTATATTTATAAACGAGCTTTGTCGCTTCTGCATGGTTATCCATTGGAAGGCTTCCAATTAAAACCGGCAAACAGTTTGCCTGAAAATTTTCAATCATTTTTCTGCTCCTTTTGCAGGTAGAGATTTGAGTTTTGTCATTCTTTGCAAAATTTTTTATAATTTTATTCTTATTTTACTTTAGCCGCAAGGCTTAAATATCGCATGTTTTCTTCGTAGATCAATTTTTTACCATTCATCATTTTTAAAAAAGATATAATTCTGTCTTTTGGCGTGTGCGGAAATTTAGCTATAATACGTTCTATCGAACGATTTTTTCGGCAAAAAACATAAATATCTTTATAGATTCCTGTTACACGATGCGTCAGGGGATCAGCGTCAGGGAGTTTATGACGGATAATCAAAAAATTACCTCCATCGCGAAAACTTATGACAGGCAAACATGAACCATCTTTATGTGTTTTTGCATACCAGCTTTTCCATGCTTTTACCTTTTTCTTTACAGGCATCCAAAGTTTTTTCTGATATTCACGGTTTCCTCTGAACGACTGTATCATGAAGTCAATTGACTGGACAATATCCGGTGGAAACAGCGCAGAATAGTTAGGGTGGTTAAAAGCCCTTTTCAGGCCGAAGGCATGCTGGTTATTCCAAACAGGACTTCCAAGGCCAAGCCAGAATTCGACGACCCTCAATGGAAGGAAAGGCAATGCAAAATCAAGTGCGTGCAAGGTTTGCTTTACATCAGCCATATCGCTTCCAGGAAAGCAGAGAATCAGGTTGGACATATTTGCGATTCCAAGTTCTTCGCAATTTTTCATTATTTCCAGATTTTGTATGCAGGTAGTCCCTTTATTAAACTTTTTAAGAAGCTGCGTGCTTAATGCCTCGATTCCTATCTGGACTTCTTCAACACCTGCTGAACGCATTGTTTTTAATACGTTATACGGCGTAGTTGCACGTATTTCTGAAAACATACGGAGGTCTTTGCCCAGTTCTTTAAGTCGCACAAAGATTTCTCTATTTTCTCTTAACGGAAGCAGATTATCCATAAAAGCCACAGACAGAATTTTATGCTTTTTAGTCAGATGGTCAATCTCAGAAATGATTTGACTGATGCTTTTCTTCCTGTAACCTTTCCATTGAAGATTAAGATTACAGAATGCGCAGCCCTTTCCCCCCCCAGTTTTTTTTGTTGAATTCCACCAGCACCCTCTGGATATTTCCGCGCACAGTGTTGGAAAAAAAGTTTTTTCAGGCCCAAACATTTTGAGCATATCAAAATATTCGTCATAATCGGGCGGTGGCAATGGCTTAAGATCCTTCATTTGATTAAAGGAAATATTGCCGGCTATCTCTAAACTGTCTCTTGATACAACCCCTGGAATAGAAGGCATTTTATCTTGGCTGTTAGATTTTATCAGATAATTGATTAATTCAGCCGTGGGCAGTTCTCCTTCCCCGTTAATTGCATAGTCTATTTCGCTGAATGCCTCAAGAAGCTGGGGAATAGTGTGTCCGGTAAATATTGAACCGCCTGTTACTATACGAAGATTTGGGAATTTGCGCTTGATGCTTTTAATAAAATAAAGAGAAGAGGTGAGCTGGCAGAGACAGATGGAAAAGCCTGCAAGACTGAATTTATTCCAGTCTACAGCGTTTATCATATTGTCAGATACGTGTTTGACTTTAAAAGCAAGATCGTCAAAGTTAATTTTTTGTAAAAGTTTACTGTCTTTGGTTTCGCGATAAAAAACCTTTTTAATTTTGTCAGCATGTTCGGGGAATAACAGAGCAGCGTATATTGATTCTGCGGGCCATGTTTTTTCAGAAATCTCATGGTATAGTTTGTAGCCGATTCTTTCCGCAATTTTTAGATATAGATGAAGAGCCTTTATCTGAAGTTTTGGAAATTCAGATTTCAAGTAAGCCTTTAATGTGCCAAGCTGAATTGACGGGCGGCTGTAAAGAGGCCAAGGGGTAGAGATCAGAGCGATGGCTTTTAAATGTTCAGGCATGGATGGTTTTATATCAATATTGATG
>CAYYMU010000202.1:0-1125 GCA_964472445.1 uncultured Desulfobacteraceae bacterium | reverse complement strand
TAGCCTATCACCAAAATCGGACGAAAGAGGATGTTCTGCAAAGGCCTCAATATTAAAATTAACGTTTTGAAAACTGGAAGCGTGCTCTTGCACCTTTCTGCCCGTATTTCTTTCTTTCTTTAACTCTTGAGTCACGTTTTACAAAACCGGCTTTTTTCAGGACCTGCCTTAATTCAGGGCTGGACAGCAGCAGTGCCTTTGTAATGGCATGCCTTATTGCGCCTGCCTGTCCTGAAATACCTCCTCCCTTAACACGCACTTTTATATCAAATGTCCCAAAAGTATTTGTTAAAACAAGCGGCTGGGCCATAATGGTTTTTGCTGATTCAATTTTAAAATAATCATTTACAGGCCGGTTGTTAACGAGAATTGTTCCTTTTCCAGGCATCAGCCAGGTTCTGGCAATAGCGCTTTTTCGTTTTCCTGTTGCGTAATAAATATCTTTTTTATTCATATTATTTCCTGATATTGTTAGATAGTAACAGAATGCTCAAGAACTTCTGGCATTTGAGCTTCATGTGGATGTTTATCGCCTGAATAAACTTTCAGTTTTTTAAACAGCTCAGTTCCAAGCCTGTTCCTAGGAAGCATGCCTTTAACAGCGAAACGGATTATATCCTCAGGCGTTTTTTCCATTAATTTTTTTGCGGTAATTGTTTTTAATCCACCGATGTAGCCACTGTGAGTGTAATAGCATTTCTGGTCCATTTTTTTACCGGTAAGGACTATTTTGTCGGCATTTATAACTACAATCCAGTCGCCGCTATCTACATGAGGTGTGAAAAGCGGGTTGTGTTTACCCCTCAGACGCGAAGCTACCAAAGAAGCCAGTCTGCCAAGAACCGCTCCTTTAGCGTCAACGATATACCACTTATTTTTGTTATCTGCTTTTGTTGCACTATATGTATATTTTTTCACAATATATTTCCTTTCTATCAAAAAAGGATTTATAAATTAAAACATAATATCGTGTCAAGTATAAAAACAGTTTGAAATAATAATTTTATCAGACAGACGATTTTTGATGACGTCGTAAAAAGCTGCATTATGCCGCACTGCAGTACTTGAAACCAGAATAACTTTAAACGATCAGTCTTCAGTTGTGATTAAATTAAAATTAGAAAA
>CAYYMU010000201.1:0-4282 GCA_964472445.1 uncultured Desulfobacteraceae bacterium | reverse complement strand
TGACATAAGTAAACAAAAGCTCCTGCAGGAAGAGCTCCTGAAATCCAAAAAACTTAAATCCCTTGGGGTGCTTGCCGGTGGCATTGCCCATGATTTCAATAATCTTATGTCCGCCATTGTGGGCAATATTTCCCTTGCCAGAACAGAGATGAGGCCGGGTAGTAAGGGGTTTAAAAACTTGGTCGAAGCAGAAAAGGCATCCATTTTGACAAAGGATTTAACTACCCGATTGATTACCTTTTCTGAAGGCGGAGGGCCGGTTAAGGAAACAGCTTCCATCGGCAATTTAGTAAAGGATCCTGTGGGTTCTTTATTAAAAGACTCTGATATAGATGCCGGGTTTTCCATCCCTGACGATATTTCACCAGTAGAAGTTGATGAAGAGCAGATGAAACAGGCCATCCATAATATTATAACCAACGCGCAGGAGGCCATGGCTGGGCAAGGAAGAATCAATGTCTCTTGTGAAAATGTTAACATAGGGGTGAAAGACACTCTGACATTAAAGGATGGTAAATATGTCAAAATTTCCATAGAAGATCAGGGACCCGGCATACCTGAAGAAGACCTTTTAAAGATATTTGACCCCTATTTTTCGACCAAAGATATGGGTACCCAAAAAGGAATGGGATTAGGGCTTGCGGTATCTGATTCAATTGTAAAACAACATGATGGGCTGATCACTGTGACATCTGAATTGGGGACCGGCACAATTTTTTCTATCTACCTTCCCGCATCCGAAAAAGAGATTGTTGAAGCAGCCCCCATAAAGAAACCCGTACCCGAAAAATCCGTAACCCGGGGAGGGAAAATCCTGGTAATGGACGATGAGGAACCGTTAAGAGATGTCTGTAATGCGTTGCTTACTCACATAGGATATAGGGTGGAGGTTGCTGTAGAAGGTATCGAAGCCATTGAAATGTACCAAGAGGCAATGGCATCAGAAAAACCTTTTGATATGGTCATACTGGATTTGACCAATAAAATCGGCATGGGAGGGGCTGAGACTATCGTGAAGCTGTTGGAGATTGACCCCGGCGTCAAAGCGATCGTTGCTACCGGTTACTCCGGTGATCCTATCATAAGTAACTTCCGGGAACACGGTTTCTGTGGCGTCCTTCCCAAGCCTTTCACCTTAGATCAACTGAGGACGGCATTGCAGGATGCTATTGCAGGAGAATAATCAACTCCCAGCGATATGGGGGACATCTATTGGATTATTGGTTTACAAGCAATTGAATGTAAAAAAGGGTCAAAAACATGGGTCAAAGGCAGACTTGCCCCCCCCCTTATCTTTTATCTTTTAATAATCGAAAGGAAAGCTAGACGACATGTCTGATATGCTTGTTAAGTTGTACGATCTGCCGGAAATCGACTCTCTCGTCCAGAGGCTCAGAGATCAAGGGATTGTGATTCGCACTGCCATGTCTTATGAGAAACATAACGTTGTCGAATGGGTACAGGATTCTTTCGATAGGTGCTGGGCAAGTGAATGTGACGTTTCTTTCAGCAATCATCCCATTTCTTGCTTCATAGCCACAAAGGCAGGAAAAATTATTGGTTTTGCCTGTTACGAAAGCACCTGCAAGAATTTCTTTGGTCCTACAGGTGTCGCCAAGATAAAGCGAGGCCTCGGAATTGGCAAAGCCTTGCTTCTGTCATGCCTCCACGCAATGGCTGCAGACGGTTATGCCTATGCCATCATCGGTGGAACTGGATCCGGCGATTTCTACGCCAAGACAGTAGGAGCAAAAGAAATAGAGGGGTCCTCGCCCGGAATTTATTGTGATCGATTGACACAGAAAGAAGGTAACAAGACGAATGCAGACGACGATTGACAGCGCGCCTGATTCGCAGCTGTTATGCCCCAAGAATATGGTAGTTGGGGACGTCTATTGGATTATTGGTTTCCATGCAATTGAATGTAAAAAAGGGTCAAAAACATGGGGCAAAGCTAGACTTGGCTTTGTATGCTGTTTCTGTTCGTCGGCTCATAGCTTTGTGCTCCAGCTTCCTTCAGACGGTCTCTCACGATTCCGCCCTTGCCTTCGGCTAATACTTTTGCTAATGTGTTCATCACATTAACAGAATTCACGTATAGGGGCCTTTCACCCCATAAGTTCACGCCCATGCCGGGCGTACATAAGCGGGTGCAGATGACGCTTTCCGCTCCGCTCCAAGCGCCCCTGACCCACAGCGTTCGCAATAAAAAAAATGAAATGGAGAATTAATGGATCCTGAAAAAATAATTATTGGGTTGTCAAAAGAATTAACTTCCGCATTGAAAGCAATGTCGAAAGCCAAGGATGTTAATGAAAAAGAAATTCATAGTCGAATTGTGAAGAATTTATGCGAATCTTTGGGTGTCTTTTTTGATTTGGCAAGCGAAATGATGCCTTTTGATTTTGATGGTGATTCAGATAAAGAAGAAATCCCTTTTTGAGGGTACGTGCGTACAGTTGAAATGCCGCAAACAAAATGCCTACTGCGAACCAGTCGGTTGAGCTGACCGGGTGTTATATCGCGGCTATCGGGAATTTGGTTCAAATTCGACCTGCCCGTTGCCGACCAGCTCACCTTATCGTTCGGTTTAAAAATGTGGAATAATTGCCGCCAATCATATTGGTTCCACAAAAATCTGACCCTATAAACGGTAGGGTTTGAAATTCACGAGATTACGCCATGGCTATTTCTATCTTTCAACCCCTCTTCATTCTTGGTCTTGTTTTAGTTGCTGGCTATTTTGCTGGCAGAGCAGCAAATTTTATCCACATGCCCCGTATAAGCGGATATATCGTCACCGGTCTGGTCTTCTCGCCCTCAATCACGGGCATTATTTCTCATCAGCAAATTAACAATCTTTTTAGTTTTACATCCGAAATTGCGCTTGCCTTCATAGCATATTCCATAGGCGGAAGCCTACTGATGTCTCGAATTCGGGGACTGGGAAAAGAGATTCTATGGATCACTCTGGCTCAGGGATTTGGCGCCTTTATCTTTACCTGTCTTGCTGTTTATGTATCAAAACCTTTTCTGTCTCCTTTAATCAGCGATAACGGGAATACATTCATCTCGGTTATCCTTATTCTGGGAGGCATTTCAGTTGCAACCGCCCCGGCCGCAACTATGGCAGTAATCCATGAGCTTAGAGCCAAAGGCCCCCTGACAACAACCTTACTTGGTGTAGTCGCATTAGATGATGCATTGAGTATCATCATCTTTTCCGGTGCGATTACTATCGCCAGCCAATTGTTATTCGGCAACGCAGACAGTTCTCTTATTTTGCAAGGTATTATGACTATTGCCGGCGCTACAGCGATCGGTCTTGCAGGTGGGTTCATTTTTAGAAATGTTCTTAACCCATCGAAGCGTCCCGAAACCAACTTCATGCTCACTCTTGGTGCAATTTTTCTAGTCAGCGGTTTATCAAGCAATTTCGGTTTTTCCCCACTTCTGGCAAATATGGTTATGGGGTTTGTTATTATGAATAAGGTCAAGCACGCTGATGAGTTATTCCATCAACTGGACATTATTGAGGAAACGATTTTCTGTCTGTTTTTTACTCTTGCGGCGGCCCATTTTGACACCAAAGTGTTTGCCACATCGGCCATTCTGGGTATCGTCCTTCTGGTTGGGCGATTCATAGGTAAACTTGGCGGTACTTTTATTGGCGGCAAAACTTCTAAAGCTTCACCCACAATATATAAAAACCTTGGCATCACACTTCTACCACAAGCCGGCCTATCTTTGGGTCTCATATTTCTTGCCCAACCAATATTGCCAACAGAAATTTTCAATATATTGCTCAGTGCAATGCTGGTGTCGATTATCTTGAATGAAATGATTTCGCCACCACTGGTAAAATGGGCAATTACAAAGGCAGGCGAGAACAATCCTGAAAGGTGAACTGATGAAAATAAAAGAGATGATGCAGAAGATAAAGGACCGGGAACTGCCTTGTGTCTCAGAAAACAGCGACATCAGCGAAGTTGTTCGGGCAGCTGTCCGTTTCCCACATACACGACTTGTCTATGTTACTGATGAACACAAGAAACTGCTTGGTACAATTACGATCAGGTCACTGATGCGGCACCTATACCCTTATCATTATAAAGACAAGATACATTCGCGCGACATATTGCGTAACATTGTTATAGAAAAAGCCTCAGATCTCATGAGTAGCGGAAACGTAAAAGCTTCGCCGAATGATACAGTTGATGTTGTTCTCAAGCGCATGGCCAGGACCGGAGCAAAAGAAATAGCAGTGGTTGACAGTGATGAT
>CAYYMU010000200.1:0-4287 GCA_964472445.1 uncultured Desulfobacteraceae bacterium | reverse complement strand
TCGGATAAAATTAAAAAGATTATATCCGAAGTTTTAGGATATACAGTGTACTAGTGAAGCACTAATTATCAGTGCTCAAGGAAGAAAGAATAGCAGAAAGCGAAATAATATCAAAAACGCTGATAAAGTCTTTAGAAAACAAACCCTGGAATCCTTGGACCCTTTTCTCCAACTAAATTGGAGAAAAACCAAAACTAATTATAACTTAAGGAACATGAAAGATGACAAAGGATAAAACAGGCTCAGTCATGGTGGTAGGCAGTGGAATTAGCGGGATGCAGGCAGCCCTGGATCTTGCAGATTCCGGATACCATGTCTATCTCGTGGAAAGATCAAGCTCTATAGGCGGAATGATGTCGCAGCTTGATAAGACATTTCCTACCAATGACTGTGCAATGTGAGTTATTTCACCCAAACTGGTCGAGGTCGGCCGGCATATTAACATTGAGCTGCTTACCCTTTGCGAGGTAAACTCTGTTTCCGGCGAACAGGGGAACTTTGAGGTAAATCTGACGCAGCACCCGCGCTATGTAGATCCGGACAAGTGTGTTGCATGCGGACTCTGCGCTGAAAAATGTCCAAAAAAAGTGTTAGATGAATATAACCTTGGACTAAGCAAACGCAAGGCTATCTATGTAAAGTATCCACAGGCTGTTCCCTTGAAATATGCTATTGATGCAGAACACTGCATTTACCTTACAAAGGGGAAATGCAGGATATGCGAAAAAGTCTGTCCTAATAAGGCTATCAATTTCAAGGATAAAAAAAAAGAGGTTATACTGAAAACAGGAGCAATTATTCTCGCTCTTGGCAGTAATGTCTTTGATCCTGGAGAAAATGACACATACGGGTATAAAAAATCGCCCAGTGTTGTGACAAGCCTGGAATTTGAAAGGGTCCTGTCATCATCCGGGCCTTATTGCGGAAATCTTGTTTCATCAATGGACGACGAACATAAGCCTGAAAAAATAGCATGGCTTCAGTGCGTAGGCTCCAGAGATGAACATCCCGGCGGCAAAGGATACTGTTCTTCCGTATGCTGTACATACGCCGTTAAACAGGCAATGCTGGCCAAGGAACATGCCACTAAAGATCTGGATGCAGCTATCTTTTATATAGATATCCGTACAAACGGAAAGGATTTTGAAAAATACTTTAACAGGGCAAAAGATGAAGCTGGTGTACGTTTTATTAAATCAAAAATCACAAACATTAGTGAACTTGATGGAAAACATCTTATATCTTACGTGAATGAGTCAGGTCGGAAAATCAAAGAACTCTTCGACATGGTGGTTCTGTCTGTGGGGCTCGTTGCGTCAAGACAGGCCATGGAGCTGGCTAAAAAACTTGACGTAAAACTTAATAAATACGGGTTTGCAGATACCAGCAGCTTTGAGCCTGTAATCACATCAAGACCGGGTATTTATGTTTGCGGTTCATTTCAGGCGCCCAAGGATATTCCATCTTCAGTAATAGATGCCAGTGCTGCTGCAGGCTCGGCAGGAAGCAGACTCGCGGCATACAGACATACGCTTACAAAAACAAAACATATCCCTGATGAAATCGACATCTGTGGAGAACCTCCCAGAATCGGCGTATTTATATGCCGCTGCGGATCAAATATCGCCGGTACTGTTGATGTGCCTGATGTCGTCAAATTTGCTGAAAGCCTGCCCTATGTTGTTTATACCGGCGAAAACATGTTCAGTTGTTCTCAGGACACTCAGGATAAGATTACACAGATAATTAAAGACCAAAAATTGAACAGAGTCGTTGTGGCGGCATGTACTCCCAGAACTCATGAAGCGCTTTTTCAGGAAACATTAATCAATGCAGGCATCAATAAGTATCTTTTTGAAATGGCCAATATACGCAACCAGTGCTCCTGGGTACATAAAGATGATAAGGAAAAAGCAACTGAAAAAGCTAAAGATCTGGTGAAAATGGCTGTTGCAAAAGTAGCGCTTTTCAGTCCTCTTAAAGAGGCCAGACTGGAGATTAAACAAAAAGCGCTGGTTATTGGTGGCGGAATAGCCGGTATGACAGCTGCTAAAAATCTGGCAAGCCAGGGTTTCCCAACCTTTTTGGTCGAAAAAACCAATGTTCTCGGGGGACAGGCCCGGCACCTGCACGAAACATGGCAAGGCGAAGATATTCAACAATATTTATCCAGACTAATAGAAGATGTGGGTTCTGATAAAAACATAGAAATATTTTTAAATTCCAGCATAAAAAATGTGGAAGGTTTTGTTGGAAATTTTAAAACCACAATTAAAAACACCGAAACCATCAAGGTTCTGGAACATGGAATTACAATTATTGCCTCAGGCGCCTCGGAACTTGTGCCGAATCAGTATCTGTATGGTAATGACAAACGTGTTGTAACAGGGCTGGAACTCCAGCAGCGTTTTATTGAAAACGATCCCTCTCTTGCCAGGCTGAATACTGCTGTATTTATCCAGTGCGTTGGTTCCCGTATCCCGGAAAGGCCCTACTGTTCAAAGGTATGCTGCACACAATCCATCAAAAGCGCCATAAAACTCAAAGAAATTAAACAGGAAATGGAAGTGTTTGTAATATACAGGGAGATGCGGCCATATGGATTGCGGGAAGACCTTTATAGGAAAGCGCGTTCTATTGGAATTAACTTTATCCGTTATGACTTTGATAAAAAACTTTCTTTAGAATCAGACGCAAAAAATCTGCATATTGCCTTCTTTGATTGCGTGCTGAAACGACAGATAATAATACAGCCGGATATTGTAATACTTGCTTCCGCTATTGTAACGGAAAAAGAAAATAAATTGACACAGCTTTACAAGGTAACACAAAACGAAGATGGTTTTTTTGCAGAAGCACACGTTAAACTGCGGCCTGTTGATTTTGCAACAGACGGAGTATTTGTATGCGGGCTTGCCCATTCCCCCAAGCCGATAGACGAATCAATAACTCAGGCTCAGGCCGCAGCCTCAAGAGCGGTTACGCTTTTATCAGCAAAAAGTATTTTTGCCAGCGGCACAGTCGCGTATATAGATCCAAACTTTTGCAGCAGTTGCGGTGTTTGTGTTGCAATATGTCCTTATTCTGCAGCAAAATTTAATGAAAAAAGCGGCAAGGCTGAAATCGAGCCGACATTGTGTAAGGGATGCGGCCTTTGCGCTGCCTCCTGCAGATCAGGAGCTATTGATCTGAATGGATTTGGGAATGATCAGATATTTGCACAGATTTATGCTTTATGATTTATGATTGTTGATTGAAGGGAATGAGAGTTGAATTCGGGAGAATTAAAAAAGCGAACAAAAGAATTTGCTCATAGATGTGTTAAACTTTCACTGGCATTACCAAAAACTGTATTGGGAAATAATATAAAAAACCAGTTGATCAGGTGTGGAACATCAGTTGCAGCAAATTACCGAGCGACTCTTTTGGCTCAAACAAAGGCGGCTTTTATATCAAAAATCAGTATCGTAATAGAAGAAGCAGATGAATCTGAATTTTGGTTTGAATTTATTATAGATGAAAAATTAATTGAAAGAAAAAAGGTTTTATCTCTGTTCAACGAAGCGCATGAATTATCATCAATTTTTATTATAACAAGAAAGACCGCACAAATGAAAAAATAATCGACAATCATAAATCATAAAGCCAGGAGGTATTTTGAGTTTTTCAAGCATCAATCATCAATCATCAATCATCAATCCCAAGTGGGAACCAAAAATTGTAGCTTTTTTATGCAGCTGGTGCAGTTATGGCGCTGCCGACCTTGCCGGAGTCAGCCGTCTGCAATATCCATCAAATTTAAGGGTCATAAGAATTCCCTGTACCGGACGGATGAGCCCAAAATTTATTCTAACTGCTTTCAGGCAGGGCGCGGATGGTGTCTGGGTTTCAGGGTGACATCCAGGAGAATGTCATTACCTGGAAGGTAATTATTATGCACGCAGAAAGCTTACACTATTTAAAAATTTTCTGGAATACTCGGGGATTGAGCCTGGCCGTCTGCATTTTTCATGGGTATCTTCTGCTGAAGCAAACAGATTCGTTCAGTTTGCATCAGAAATAACCGCAAAAATCAAAAAACTGGGACCAAGTAAAAACCTCTTAAAAAATAATACCTCGCTATTATTTGAGGATCATCTCCCGATTAGTTGTAGTTAATTCTTGCTCGCCTCTGGCGAGAAGACAAAATAAGTGGGCTATTTCCAATTGAGCAGGTGTGATCCCAGAGGATTCAAGGGGTCAAGGATTCAAGGGTTCGAGTGACACGCAGTGAAGCGCTAACCCTCA
>CAYYMU010000199.1:0-4336 GCA_964472445.1 uncultured Desulfobacteraceae bacterium | reverse complement strand
AACAATCAAAAACTTATGTCAAATTCGTGCAAACGAGTTATTTGAAAGTCAGCTGTATTATCTGGATAGACTTTTCTTCAAAAATCGACCTGTATGGGATTCATTAATATCTGCGATCTCTTCAGGCGTGCCGCATCCAACAACATATCCTCCTTCATCACCACCTTCAGGCCCCAAATCAATAATATGATCGGCAGTCTTTATTACGTCCATGTTATGTTCTATCACGATTACGGTATTCCCGGATTCTACCAGACTTCCTAATACGTCAAGGAGCTTTTTTATGTCGTCAATATGAAGGCCTGTGGTCGGTTCATCAAGAATATAAACGGTTCTTCCCGTGCCTTTTTTGCTGAGTTCCCTTGAAAGTTTAATCCGCTGAGCTTCGCCGCCCGAAAGAGTTGTGGCTGGCTGGCCAAGATGAATATATCCGACGCCTACATCTGCCAATGTCTTCAGCTTTGATCTGATGTTAGATATGTTTTCAAAAAATTTTAAAGACTGATTCACTGTCATATCAAGTATATCAGCAATATTTTTACCCTTATATCTTATTTCAAGTGTCTCTCTGTTGTATCTTTTACCATGGCAAACGTCACAGGCCACATAAACATCAGGAAGAAAATGCATTTCTATCTTTATAATGCCGTCTCCATTACAGGCCGAACATCTGCCGCCCTTAATATTAAAACTGAAACGGCCTGGCTTGTATCCTCTTATGCGTGCCTCGGCAGTTCTTGCGAAAAGCTCTCTTATATAAGTAAAAACACCTGTATATGTCCCTGGATTGGACCGGGGAGTCCTGCCGATTGGAGACTGATCTATATTAATGACCTTATCAATATATTCCAGACCCTTTATATCACTGTGTTTGCCCGAGGGTATCCTTGCATAATTCAGCCGCTGTGACAAAGCCCTGTATAAGGTTTCCAGAACCAGTGTTGATTTTCCTGAGCCTGATACGCCTGTTACACATATAAAACATCCAAGAGGAAAGTCTATGTCAATATTCTTCAGATTATTTTCAGAAGCCCCTTTTATTATAAGTTTTCGGCCATGCCCGGAACGCCGCTCATTTGGAATCTCAATACGCTTTCTGCCGGAAAGGTATTGACCTGTCAGGGAATTCTTGTCCTTTAAAAGCGCTTCAGGTGATCCTGCAAAGACTACTTCGCCTCCCTTAACCCCTGCGCCAGGGCCCATATCAACGACATAATCAGCAGCACGTATTGTATTTTCATCATGTTCAACAACAAGCACTGTATTGCCCAGATCACGCATCTGGAAAAGGGTTTCCAAGAGACGCTGGTTATCTCTCTGGTGCAGACCTATACTCGGTTCATCAAGAACATAAAGAACACCGGTCAATTTCGATCCGATCTGAGTCGCTAATCGTATCCTCTGGCTCTCTCCACCGGAAAGCGTAAATGCAGCTCTGTCAAGGGTTAAATAGGAAAGCCCTACATTTTCAAGAAAGCCCAGCCTTTCGATTATTTCTTTTAGAATCCTTCTGGCTATAAGCTCTTTCTTGCCACTTAGTTTTATTTTTTTAAAGAATTCATTTGACTTTGACACTGAAAGAGCGGTGATCTCTGATATCGCAAGGCCCCCTATCCTGACAGAACTGCTTGCCTTATTCAGCTTTGATCCCATACATTCCGGGCAGGGACGAAAAGTCATATAACGCCTGATCTCCTCTCTTGTCTGAGATGAATCTGTGTCAATATAACGGCGCTCTAATTTTGGTATAATTCCCTCAAAAACTCTATAATAGGCAATACGACGATTGTTTCGTTCAAAATAAAATTTAATCCGTTCATCCCCTGATCCATAAAGAATAACTTCTTTAAACTTTTGAGGAAGATGCTTATAAGGCGTATATATATCGACGCCGTAGTGTATGCTCAGCGCATCTAAAAATTCTGCAAAATGCACACTGCTTCTGTTGGCCCAGGGCAAAACAGCCCCTTCCCTTAAAGACATTTCAGTGTTTGGAATTATAAGATCAGGATCAAACTCTGTAGTTGAACCAAGGCCATTGCATTTATGGCAGGCTCCCTGTGGAGAATTAAAAGAAAAACTCGCAGGTGTAAACTCAGGGTAGCTTATTCCGCAGTTAATACATGCAGCTTTTTCGCTGAATAAGATCGTCTTGCTGGCAGAGCTCGGCTTTTCATCAATAAGATCAACTGTAACAAGACCGTTAGATTGTGACATGGCCAGTTCTAAAGAATCAGCAAGCCGGTTTTTTATATCTGCTTTTACAACCAGCCTGTCAACGACCACATCTATGTTATGTTTTACATTTTTATCCAGCTTCCCGGTTTCTTCGATATCCAGGATTTTGCCGTCAATGCGCACTCTTGCAAAACCTTCCTTTTTAAGCTGTTTTAAAAGCCTGTCATGGGTTCCCTTCTGGCTTGATATTAAGGGTGATAGAATAATAATTCTTGTTCCATTATCCAGTGACATAACTCTGTCCACTATCTGATCCAGTGTCTGGGACGTAATAGGCTGTCCGCATTTATAACAGTGGTGTGAACCCGCTCTGGCAAAAAGTAGACGGAGATAATCATATATCTCTGTAACTGTTCCAACTGTTGACCTCGGGTTATGGCTGGCTGTTTTCTGTTCAATAGCAATAGCCGGCGACAGACCTTCAATCACGTCAACATCGGGCTTTTCCAGGCGTTCCAGGAACTGACGCGCATATGTGGAAAGTGATTCAACATATCTTCGCTGGCCCTCGGCATAAAGAGTATCAAAAGCAAGCGTTGATTTGCCGGAGCCTGAAAGGCCGGTTACAACTACAAATCTGTTACGCGGCAATTCAACATCAATATTCTTAAGGTTGTGCTGCCTTGCGCCACGAATAATTATTTTTTCATAATGCATTGCTGCTTTTTAACATCTCGTAAAAACTGTTTATTATTAAGGTTCTTCTCCAGTTTAGCCGGAGAAAAGGGTTCAAGGATTCAAGGGGTCAAGTGCTTTTTTTTCTAACGATTTAAAACGATATAGATCTCTTCTGCAAAACAACTGCCTGATGTACTGCCATATTTATCGCTGCAATAAGACTGCTCGAATCAGCCGTGCCGGTCCCGGCAATATCGTAAGCTGTTCCATGGTCAACAGAGGTTCTTATTATTGGAAGACCGAGTGTTGTATTAACACCGTCAATAAAATGTATCAGTTTAAAAGGAATCAAACCCTGATCATGATACATACATACTACAGCATCATAACGACCTTTTGCAGCATGATAAAATACAGTATCAGGCGGAAAAGGACCGGAAACATTGATCCCTTTTTCTCTTGCACGATTAACAGCAGGAAGAATTATACTTTCTTCTTCGTTCCCGAACATACCGTCTTCCCCTGCGTGGGGATTCAGACCAGCCACTGCAATTCGAGGATTATCAAATCCAAAACGCTCATATAATGCATGATCAGCAATTAATATTGTCTGTATTATTTTTTCCATGGAAAGGATTGAAGGAACATCCTTTAATGGGACATGAATCGTCACAAGTATTACACGCAGTCGATCGCCCGCAAGCATCATGGCAAAATTATCGGTATTAGTACGTTCAGCAAAAAGTTCTGTATGACCATTGTAATCATAGCCTGCGACACGCATTGCCATCTTGTTGATCGGACATGTAACAATGGCCGCTATGCTGCCGCAAATCGTCAAATCAATTGCCTTTTTTATATAGCTTACCATTGCCTTGCCCGTCTGAACAGTAGGTTTGCCCCAGCATATATTGTCAGGACATGATTCGGAAACAGATAAAACATCAATGGAGCCTGATTTATACCGGCCTGAATCAGGTGTATTTATTGCACGGATGTTAAGATTGCTTTTAGTGCATTTTTTTGCCTGCTCCAGCCTGTTGGCATCTCCGATAACAAGCGGCCTGCATATTTTATGAATAACAGATTTGCCAAGAGCCATCAGGATAATTTCCGGACCAATGCCCACAGGATCACCCATTGTAATACCAATGACCGGTCGGTAATTTTTCATATGTATAAACACCAATCAAACAAACAAAATTAACTATAAAAATATAAAGCAAGAAAAAAGGTTTTCTTTGCCATGCTATAATTTTATTGAATTAATGTACACATCAAACAAAAAATTATCAAATAAAAATAAATTTCAAACAATTAACCAAGGATAATGTAATACAGTAAATAATGAATATTTTTTTAACTATTCAGCCACAGATCTACGCTGATCATCACTGATATTTTTTCTTTTATTATCATATAACCACTCAGGCACAGAGGGGCAAAGGCACAGTGGCACAAAGCAAAATAAAAACATATA
>CAYYMU010000198.1:0-4348 GCA_964472445.1 uncultured Desulfobacteraceae bacterium | reverse complement strand
TAACTGAAGACTGATTGTTTAAAGTTATTCTGGTTTCAAGTGCTGCAGAGCGGCACAATCTATACTTTTTACGAGTTCATAAATTAGGCTCTTCTCCAATTTAGTTGGAGAAAAGGGTCCAAGTGTTTGTTTTCTAAAAACTTTATCAGCGCTTTTGATGTTTTTTTACTTTCTGCTATATCTTTTTTTATGTAAAGCATCCTGATGTAATCCCTGGTTGTCTTTCTTCCATATCCTTCTGCTATATCTTTCTTCCTTAAGCGCTGAGGGTTAGCGCTTCACTGCGTTTCACTTGAATCCTTGAATCCTTGACCCCTTGAATCCTCTGGTATCATACCTGCTCAATTGGAAATAGCCCACTTGTTTTGTCTTAATTGACTACAACTAATCGGAAAATGATCCATAAATTATAACTGATGCGATAAAGGGTAAAAACTCTGCTTTTTCTAATGGCTTTACAGCCGGGTAAATACCTCATGGTGACCCTTTAAAAAGAAATTCACCCCAAAGAAAGTAAACAAAATAACAACGAATCCTATAACAGCCATTATTGCCGCACGCCTGCCACGCCATCCAACAGTTAAACGCTGATGCAGCAGAGCAGCATATAATACCCATGTAATAGCTGACCAGACCTCTTTGGGGTCCCAACTCCACATTTTCCCCCATACTGATTTTGCATAAACAAAACCTGCCGCAAGACCGATGCTGAGAAAGGTAAAACCAATAATAATACATGCATATCCAGTATAATCAAGCATCTCCAATGAAGGAAGACGCCTGAAAAAAAAACCGCGTCGTTTTTTCTTAATGGTGCGTTCCTGCATAAGATATAAAATGCCAAGACCGCAAGCCAAAGCAAAGGATGCCTCGCCTATAAAAATAGTAAAAATATGAATCACCAGCCAAAAACTGTTAAAAATGTTTTTAACCCCTGCACAACCTTCAGGGAGCTGAGAAACAAAAAGCATTATAATGGCTGCGAGTGGAGCGGCATAAATACCTAAAATCTTAAGGTTGAATTTATATTGAACAAAAATAAAGACGCCTGCGATAGCCCAGCCGGCTATAGTCACGGTTTCTCGAAGATTATAAACAGGGATTGTTCCGGACTGAAAAAACCAGGAAAGGATTATAACCGAATGCCACAAAAAACCGGTAATCAGCAGATAACGTCCTGTTTGATGCAGATAATTCTTCTGAATAAAAAGATATAACAGATACCCTGTTGTACTAAGCAAATAAAACATTGCAGTAATATAAATCACAATATCCATCGATTACACCTTAATCCTCTGCCCTCATTAACTTCTCAAACTCATAGCCCTTGCCAAAAAGCTCAAAAAGCAGTGCATCTATCTCTTCTTTTTTATTGTTTTTTATCATTTCTACCAGGCCGCTGCTTATCAGTTTTTCAAAAAGAGGCTTATGAACTTCAGGCTCATGCTCTTGTTTTAAAAGTTTTTTTCGTACAGCACCCATTAATCGCAAAAATTCTGCATATTCCTCACCACACTGCTCTTCAAGCTCTTTTCGAAATTTTTTGGCAAAAGCAGGGCTTTTACCAGAGGTAGAAACAGCAAGCACAAAATCCCCCCTGTTTACAATAGCTGGAAGAATAAAATTGCAGACCTTGGGACGATCCGCAATATTGCAAAGCATATTGAGCTTTTCAGCGTCAACACTGATTTGACGGTTTAGTTCTTCGTCATCAGTTGTGCCGAAGACAAGAAACATTCCATCAAGGTCAGAAGCCTGATATGGCTTTTTTATTAAAGTTATCAAATTATTATCAGCCATCTCAACGAGCTTTTCAGAGGCATCAGGACTGACAACAGTAAGAATCGCACCACATTCAACTAATGTAATAACCTTGCGTGTTCCCACACAACCACCGCCGACTACTAAACATTTTCTATTTAAAACATCAAGGAATATTGGATAATATCTCATAAAAAAACCAACCTTTTGCCTTAATCAGGACATTGTGAAAATTATTTTATTTTTCTTTTCTTACAATTTTAGCCTCTTGAATTTTGATGAAATCGTAAAAAGTCATTTGCGAGCGACATTGAGCAGTTTTGGAAAGAGATTCTGATTGAGTCTGGCGTTAAAAATTGCAAGCTGTTTGAGGGCGTTAGCCCGAGTTCTTGCAATTTAGCCAGAATTAATCTGAATCCCAAAAATGCTCACAGAGCGAACAAATTTTACTTTTTACGATTTCATCAGTTTTGATAAACCCGTAAAAAACTAAGTTATGCCGCCCTCATACACTGTTAACCAAAATAACTTTTGAGCAATCAGCTTCAGTTGTGATTAAATTAAAAGTAGAAAACTGTTGCGATAACTAACAAAAACTACAGTTAAGTTATTTGGAAGTCCGGCAAATCAGTCATCCAGGGTTATTCTCATAAGATCCTCTGCTAAAATAAGCGGACCAGCATAAGTTTTGCGGCATTGTTCCTCAATATCCACCTGATCACACTCAGGATAAAAGTGTGTAAGCGCCAGTTTTTTCACATTCGCATGTGCTGCAATTTTACCGGCAAGAGATGGGGTCAGATGGCCCGCAACTTTTAATTCATCTGGAAAGGCAGATTCACAAATAAGAAGATCGGCATTTTTCGCCAGAGCAATAAGATTTTCGGAAAAATCCGTATCACCCGAATAGACAACCGATTTCCCGGTAGAACTTGTAATTCTGTATGCAATGCTTCCCTCTATATGCTCAACAGGCAGTGATTCAACATTAAATCCATCAAACACTCGAAAATCATGGGCATTGCTGTCAAGCTCTACAATTTTTAAAAGACTTGCATCCAGTTCTATCCAATTTCCATAGACCGTCTTCATCCTGTTGTAAAAATCCGCAAACCCCTTGCCTGCCACTATTGTAAGCGGTTTTTGCCGCGTCTTTATCTCAGGATACTTGATGGCGAATAAAAAGCAGGCCAGCTCTCCTGTGTGATCAGGATGTATATGACTAAAAAAAATATAAGAAATATCAAAAATTTGTGTGCCGGCCTCAAGAAGTCTTCTCATTGTTCCAGGTCCGCAGTCAAACAACAGCTTTTTGCCGCCTGTTTCCATAAAAACAGAGCACGAACTCCGCTTAAGAGAAGGCACGCATGTGCCTGACCCCAATATGATAACTGATAAATCCAATTTATTTAAAGGCCTTGTTTTTGCCTGTCATTATTGAGCCACCACTCTTTTTCCTGTCTGCCTGATGATCCATTTTAATAATTTCCTTTCATCATCAAGACCTTTAATGCCGTTAAGATTAGAAATAGGAATCTCCGCACGGGCCATGCTTTTATGGCCGCCTGCTGACCCAATTGCGCCAAAACTTTTTTTTGCAACAACACCTGCGTTTCTGCATGAACCGTCATTCCTGAAAACTACTATAAGTTTTTTTTCATAAATACCTGAAACAATGCTCCATTTTACTGAATTTACACGCATAAAAAAATCTGCTATAAGCACGCATATATCTGGCGCTTCTATATTCCCAAGATTAACATATACCCTGCCTTTACGCATGTATTTAGTCATAAGAGCTTTTTTAAAATACTTCAGAAAATCCATCCTCAGATCCACATGTTCTATTTTCTGAACAAGATGAATATTAACATAGCGAAAAAGAAACTGAAAGGCCCTTATATCTTCAAGCGAAGTCTG
The DNA here is from genome assembly GCA_964472445.1 of uncultured Desulfobacteraceae bacterium. Classification (GTDB taxonomy): domain Bacteria; phylum Desulfobacterota; class Desulfobacteria; order Desulfobacterales; family ETH-SRB1; genus CAYYMU01. The sequence continues at coordinate 667 of CAYYMU010000198.1, read as the reverse complement.
CCTGACAAAATTATTTGTATCTGTCTTTATGGCAAAAAACAGTCCTGTAGCAAGTTTGGAAGATGGCTTTATTTTAGCTGCTCTCAGATACTCAGTCAAAATGCTGGAGGCAGCTCCATATTGCGGACGGATGTCTATAAAAGAAGCCTGTGCGCCTGTTTCAGGATGATGATCTATTATAACATCGGGATTAATGCCTGAAAAACCTTCATTATGGTCAGGCTGTGAATCAACCATGATAAAACGGCTGAAATCCGACTTATTGATCTTTGATATATGTGTTAAATCCACTCCTAAAAGCCGGATCATGGCCGAATTATCAGGACGTTCAACTATATTTATGCTTGAAATATTAACACTGGCCACTTTACGCCACAGAAGTCTTTTAACAGCCATGGCAGACGCAATTGAATCAGGATCAGCATCAATTACCACCAGAACATGATCTTCAGCTGAAAATTGATTATAGAAAAAACGCAATTTTTCTGGAGTAGAAAGGCTCATAAAAATAATATTTTATCTTCTTAAAAAAATCCTGATGGCGTCGTAAAAAGTCGAATTTGTTCGCTCTGTGAACATTTTTGGGATTCAGATTAATCCTGGCTAAATCCAAATCTTTTTCCAAAACTGCTCAATGTCGCCTGCAAATGACTTTTTACGGGTTCAT
>CAYYMU010000197.1:0-4366 GCA_964472445.1 uncultured Desulfobacteraceae bacterium | reverse complement strand
ATTTTAATAGGGTTATTCTTTATTTCTTCCTGTGTATCTTCATCAACCGGCCTGAGCCCGGAGAGGCAAAAACGTATTCGGAGGGTTGAGGCCATGGATCAGAAGATTCAATTGCTTTCAACACCGGAATCACCGCTCCCGCAGCCAACACCTCAACACGAATTGCCACTTGAAACCATAGTGCATTCAGCACCGGCAACATGGAGCAATTATATCCGTTACAGCCCCGATGGCAAATTGCTCCTCATGGGCGATGGGAGCAGCACCGGGTCTTCTATTTGGGATCTGGCAACGGGTTTAAGACTCCGGACCTTGAAACATGGCACACACAATGGTTGCTTTAGCCCTGATGGCAAATATATTGTTACAACCGATATGGGCTCAGCCAAATTATGGGAAGCCTCTACCGGTAAAGAGTTAAGGACTTTTGGTCTTGGTTATGCGAAAGGGTTAAATACTAAAATTAATTTTTCGTCAGATGGCAAGTATATCATAATTAATGATAATGGCAGTCGTCTCTGGGAGGTATCAACCGGCCGCGAAATCACAATGCAGGGAACGGTTTTTGATTTTAAAAATAAAACACATGATATTCCATCATATTTCAGCTTTGATGGTAAACGTGTTGTTGTTTATAAGAATGGCTACAAACTGGTTGATGTCAGTACCGGCAGTGTTATCAATGAGTTAACAGATAGCTCATTTGTTCAAGGATTTAGTCCTGATAGTAAATATTGCATCACACAAAATATGGGAGAAAAAACGTTTATTGAGCTATGGGATGCTTCTTCCGGAATCAAAGTCAGTTCTTTCATGGGAAACGTAGGTTTTTCTCCTACGATCGATCGCGTTATTATCAGTCCGGATAACCAATATATGGCTGTTTTTAAATCTGGAGTCACTAACGGTGAAGTTTTTTTCACCGTCACCTTCTGGGATGCTTTTAAAGGAATGAAAATCCGTAACCTCCCTTCCGTTAAAGGCTCAGTAACCGGGACGGTTTTCAGCCCTGATGGCAAATATCTGGCAATTACGGCTTACAACTATATGGAAAAAGACCCCACTAACCCGACTTATAGTATAAAAATCCATGAAATTTCAACCGGCAGGACAATATATCATACCTCTCAACAAGGGCATATGCCCATGTCTTTCGCTTTCAGTCCCGATGGAAAATCTTATGCGGTGAGTGAGAAGAAGGGAATAAATATATATGAAACATCAACCAGCAAAACCATCATGGCCTTTTCCGAAGCCTTAAAAGAAAAACAGCCAATCTCAATCACAGCAGGTTTCCGCCCTGACGGTAAATCAATCGTTACCTACGGTGCTGATGGTTCAAAAGTGTGGGATTTGACGGGAACAGGCAATATCAAGACAGTCAACGGCTTCTCTGGATTTGGAAATGTTAGCCCTGATGGCAGATATACGCTTGGTATATCAAAAATGACAGTCGAATTATTTGATGCAGTTAGAGGCAAAAAAATGCGGACATTTACCGGCCATAACGGCCCTGTTAACTCAGCTGTTTTCAGCCCTGATGGTAAATATGTCGCCACAGGAAGCGGTTTCATAGACGGGGTGGACAAAAGTAAAGGAAAAAGTGTCGATAATACTGCCAGGATATGGGATGTTAAAACAGGCAAAGAACTCAGGAAGTTCAAGCACTCCAAATGGATACGATCTGTCAGCTTCAGCCCGGACAGCCAATATCTGCTTGCAGCAGGCGGAATTGTTTTTACAGGCACAGGGACCAAGGATAAAATTTTTTCCAAAACGACCCTGTGGAATGTCGGAACAGGCAGCAAGGTGATGACTGTTAAAGGAGGGACTGCGGCTTTTTTCGACCCTGATGGCAGATATTTTGTTACCATAAATGAAGACAGGGATATATTGGCTATGAATGAAAACAAATCCTTGCTTTTCTGGGATGTGACGACAGGGAAAAATATCAAAACGCTTACCCTGCCCCAGTCGGTCAGTTCGACAAACCATTCAGTCTCAACCTTCAGCATCAGCCCTGACGGAAAGTTTTTAGCAGCAGCAGCAGGATTCAATTGTTTGATATGGGATATCGACAGCAATAATTTGGTAAAAACCTATAGAGAGCCGGGCTATGTTGTCTCCATTGATTTCAGCCCTGATGGTAAGCAGATTCTGACTGCCTACAATGGAACCGCAAAGATAAGGGATTTCACCACTGGAAAAGAAAAGATATCTTTGATTACAATCGGGAAAAAAGACTGGGTTGTAAAGACTGATGATGGATTTTTTGATTCTACTGAAGGGGCAAAAAAAGATGTATATTTTGTAAAGGGTATGCAGACATACGAATTGGACCAGTTTTTTGAAGATTTTTATCGTCCCAAACTTTTAGGGATGGTGATAAGCGGCAAGGAGATGGAACTGCCAAAGATCAATATTGCAGAAAAAATAATACAATCACCGCCTCCATCGGTTGAGATCATTACGCCGTCAAAGGGTGATAAGTTTGCTAAAAATGTTATCGAGGTGAAGGTTAAAATCACAGACAATGGTGGCGGAATTGATGAAGTAAAGCTTCTTCATAACGGCAAAAGGATTTCCGAAGATACCCGGGGCATTAAGATTACACAAAAAAAAGAAGGCAACTCGATCATCCGATCATATTCGGCGACACTCGTTAGTGAAAAAAACACCTTTGCAGCATCAGCGTATAGTAAGGAGCGGATCGAGTCCCGGGGGTTTCAGATCGACGTTTTGTTTCAGGGAAACACCAAAACGGCTTCATCGTATCTTCTGGCAATAGGCATCAACAAATACAAAAACAAGCGTTTAAACCTTAACTACGCCCGTCAGGATGCAGAGGCCTTTATGGGGTTGGTATCTCAAAAGAGCCGAAGCCTCTTCCAGAATGTTCATACTGTTTCATTCTACGACAAACAAGCAACCCGAATGAACATTATGGAGGCATTGGATGCGATTGCTCAAAAGGCAGGCCCTGAGGATGTGTTTACCTTTTATTACGCAGGGCACGGCAGTATGGTGGACAATGTATTTTACCTTATTCCCACGGACAATGTGCGGCTTTATGAAAGTGAAAGATTAAACAAAGAAGCGATCTCTTCAAAAGCATTGCAGGAAAAATTTGCCAAGATCAAAGCGTTAAAGCAGCTGGTAATACTTGACGCTTGCCAATCCGGAGCAGCCACGGAGATGCTTGCCATGCGAGGCGCTGCCGAGGAAAAAGCGCTGGCGCAGTTGGCAAGAAGTTCCGGAGTGCATGTTCTTGCCTCCGCCGGTTCGGAACAGTTCGCAACAGAATTTGCCGAACTGGGACACGGTGTTTTTACCTATGCTTTGCTTCAAGGTCTGCAAGGTGGTGCTGACGGCGCACCTGAAGACGGTAAAATCACTATTTATGAACTCAAATCATTTATAGACGATCAGGTACCAGAGCTCACGGAAAAGTACAAAGGCGAAGTGCAGTATCCAAATACATTTTCCAAAGGGCATGATTTCCCGCTGATTTTGAAATAAGTCAATCAGAAAGGCTGGAGTCGATTTAATACTGATCATCAAAGAAGGAAACATTCTGCCAATGGCTGGAAAACGCCTGTTCACTGTGAGCAGGTATGGTGCAAGTTTAAAAAAGTGGCTTAACTCGATTTCCAGTTTTTTGGGGGAGGATCTAAAGGCTGGATATACCAGGTTTTGTAGCCAGGAGATATTCACACATTTTATACCTTGATCTGGTGAGTAAAAGTAGACACTTTCTTAAGAGAGATTGATTAATCATTCAAGGGGGAGCATTCAAAATTATGGACAAAAGCCCGAACCCTTTGTTTTGTTGGTGGTGCGCCCAGAGAAATTCGAACTCCCGACCACCTGATTCGTAGAAACTTATGGGACGTTCGTGCAGAACGTGCGCAAAACCGGATGTTGTCTTTTCCGGTATCATTTCTTTTTTCTACTTCCTTTTGTGCTTTTGCCATAGGCGGCCTTCTTTTCCTTTACCACAAATCCAATTTTTTTGCGTGGCTTTTCAGGCGGTGTCATTCACATCAGGGGTGAGTTAGAGAATTTTTTTCAGTATTTTTGACCCGGATCAGCCAATATCCTGGTTTACGCTTAGTATGTGCGACAGCAGCGATGTAAATATGGTCAGGCTCGATAGAATAGATAATCGCATATGGAAATTTTTGCAAAAGGTAACGCCTGAAAGGTTTGAGTAGTACACTGTAACGAAAGGGAGTTTTCTCAATATCCTGGACAGCAGATTCAACAACAAGGCTAAAACGACGACCTAATCCAAGTTGACAGTTCTCGTAGTAGAGACCTTTACAAAATACCCTCTTTTGCCCAATTTCTGCGTCAGGCTCAAATT
>CAYYMU010000196.1:0-4396 GCA_964472445.1 uncultured Desulfobacteraceae bacterium | reverse complement strand
CAAGTTTTGGCAGAATATAAAGCTGTGCTAAAAGATAGGCACCAAAACCTATAAGAATAATAATTAATGTTCTCATGTATCCTCCATTTATACTTAAATTCATGATTTATTGCAATGTTATTATATTTGATGAATTCGTAAAAAGTCAAAAAACACCAATTTCCGTCATTCCGGCGAAAGCCGGAATCCAGTAAATTCAATACGTTCTGGATGCCGGATCAAGTCCGGCATGACGATTTTGGGACTTTTTACGAAACAGTCAAGAATGATTGTTCCTTGAAAAAAAACTCTTAGGTTTGAAATGAAACCCTGTTAAATGTTATATTAAAAAAGGTTTCATTTTTTTAAACTTTGATGGCGTCGTAAAAAGTCCCATCTACTGTGTTGTAGTGTTTTTTCAGATCCTCGACATACTATATGTATGCCTTCGGTTCTGAAAAAACACTATGCCTTGTATATGAACCCTGGTCGCCTCCGGCGCCGCCAAAGGCGGGTAAACCTTTTTACTTAGCCATCTGTAGTTAAATTCGTGACTGTTTACGAGTTTATCAACTTTAAAGCATTTATTTCGCAAGATCCGGCTGGTAAATAAGTTTTTTATCCATTCCATAAGTCCATGGCAGTCCTTCATTTCGCCATCCACCAAGCTTGCGCTGCCCGCAGAATGCGCTTGGTCCAAATTTAACCTTGCCTCCTTCAAAACCTCCTAAAAGACTAAAAATTTTGTCTTCGGCAAATCCTGCCAGATCAGCTTCGTTGGATGCGGCGCAACTCCTGCTTGCGCTTCTGCACATAAAAATAAGGGTATCTGTTTTTGGATTAAAGCGGGCCAGAAGATCCTTGACGAAATTGGTATTAGCACTTTCTCCATATCCTTTTTTTCCAAATTTGCCGGTCCAGAATCGCAGAGGAATATTATATGCCCCCTTTGGATGGCCAATCAGTTGATATTCGGCACGGGTTCTGACATCGATCAGAAAGGTGTGTTCCGGATTATTTTGAAGCATCTCAAAGGCCTGCGAAGGTTTTACGTCTCCACCAATATGAGCTTTTTTAACCTTGTATGCAAACCCTGCAAAGGCAAGCCCGCTTAAAATAAAAACGACAGCCAGAGAAAATACTAACAGCTTTGTAAATTTTTTCATTTTTCCTCCTTTAGTATTATTGGTTATTACTGTCTTACTGTAACTTGATTAAAAGACCCAATGTTGTTTTTTACCACGAAGACCACGAAGCAGGCGAAGGTAAAGAAAAAAACTTCATGGATTATCAATAAAGAAATTGCTTAAGTTAATGACACTAAATTTTTACTTTTTACGATTTTATCAATTTTAATCGTAACTACTCAGCCACCGATCTACGCTGATTATCACGGATATTTTTTCTTTTATTATCATATAACTACTCAGGCACAGAGGGGCATAGTTGTCTTGCCTGTTTGCCGCTTAACTTCCTGATTAAGCTGCTAAGCATTCGTTCTATCTTTCGGCTTAATTCAGAAACTTATCGAATTCGTCTCTTTTCAAATAATACAGGTTCATAGAAATTTCTCTCTGGGTTTGTAATTTATCAGGTACAGAGGGGCAAAGGGACAGAGGCGCATAGTTTTTTGCCAGACTTGCAAATCTCTATATGTTCTTATTTTGCTTTGTGCCACGGTGCCTTTGCCCCTCTGTGCCTGAGTAGTTACTTCTAATTTACAAAAACTTAAATAAAAAAACAATACAAAATGTTAAGCTGAAAAATCATATGATAAAATAAAACAATTGCAGAATGACCTTTTGAAAGGCTGTTAGATTTAAAGATATTGACAATATAGGGCGTCAAAATTAATATTACCGGTGCTTTAATTTTTGAGACAAAAAACAACTTTATAATAAACATCAAAACCAATAAAAAAGGATTAATATGAAAAAAGTTATGATAGTAGGCTGCGGCCATTACATGGAAAGCGGTGATGCTTGCCCGGGTGAATGGAGATGTCTTAAAGCAGCAGCTCTTGGGGACGGTAATTTTAAAGAACCTTGTCACGTAATAGCGCATGTTCCCTGTAAATGTCCTGGCCGTTCACTTGCTACTAATGTTGGCATGGCGATACAACTGTCGGGAATAAAACCCGATGAAATTTATTTAAGTTCATGTATGGTAAATGCCAAGCCTGGTTGTTATTATTCTGACCCTGAGGAAAAAGCTAAACTCCTGGAAGAGAAAACCGGAGTCAAAGTTATCCTGGGCACGCATGACTATCATTAATCAGGCTTTGCCTTCCAAAACAATATCCCCTCCTGCTATTCTGGCTCCTGCAGGCAATAAAGCTTCTTTTTTAGCTGCTCTGGCAGCAGGTGCTGATGCAGTTTACTGCGGGCTGAAAAGCTTTTCAGCCCGTATGGAGGCAAAAAATTTCACCATCAATGAACTGATCCCTCTTACACACCTTGCACATGAAAAAAACATAAAGGTCTATGTGGCTTTAAATACGCTTTTAAAGCCGGGTGATTTAGATATCGCCGGGAAAATACTGGATAGATTGAACCGTTATGTTAAACCCGATGCTCTCATTATTCAGGATATGGCTTTTGTGCAGCTCGCCAGACAGACAGGCTTTAAAGGAGAACTCCATTTATCGACTCTTGCCAATGTGAGCTTTCAGGATGCATTAAAACTCATAAAAAAGTTGGAGATTGACAAGGTAGTTCTCCCAAGAGAATTGAACATAGACGAAATCAAGGCTATGGCCTCAGCCTGTCCAGAGGGGACGGGCCTTGAAGTATTTGTTCACGGAGCTCTTTGCTATGGTGTCTCCGGAAGATGTTACTGGAGCAGTTTTCTGGGAGGCAAAAGCGGACTCAGGGGCAGATGTGTCCAGCCATGCCGCAGACGCTATACTCAAAAGGGCCAGACTAAAAGATTTTTTTCCTGCATGGATTTAAGCATGGATGTTCTGACAAAAGTTTTGCTTTCAATTCCTGAGATTAAAACATGGAAAATTGAAGGGCGAAAGAAAGGGCCTCATTATGTTTTTTATACTGTAGAGGCGTATAAACTTATAAGGGATCATGGCAAAGATCCTGCAATGAAGAAACAAGCCATTGAACTTCTTGCAAATGCATATGGCAGAACAGGAACCCATTATAATTTTTTACCTCAAAGGCCCCAGAATCCTATAGATGTTGACGGCCAGACAGGTTCTGGTCTGCTTGTTGGGAAAATAAACGGTTCAAAAGAAAAACCATATATAGTTCCCAGGCAGCCTTTAATGGCGGATGATCTGCTTCGTATTGGATATGAGGATGATTCATGGCACTGCATTCACAGAATAACAAAATATGTACCTAAGAGGGGAAAATTCTTTCTGAAATTATCGTCTCCACAAAAGCCGGGTCAGGAGGCGCCGATTTTTTTGACTAACAGAAAGGAAAAATGGCTTGAAGAAAAACTCTCAGATCTTGAGAACAAGTTAATCAAAACTCCTGAAACCGTTTCTATTTCTAAATTTCATGCTAAAATAAAGCACAAAACCGCTGCCTGGAAAAAAATCAAACCATTTGAACTTTATGTAAAAAGAAACCCGGCAACGATCGAGCAAACACACACAGCCGGAATCTGGATATTTCCTGAAAACAAACATAAATTATCAAAAAGGCTTGCGCTTAAAATATGGTGGTGGCTTCCTCCTGTTATCTGGCCGGAAGACGAGGCAAAATTAAAACATCTTATTGATAGTGCAATAAAAAACGGCAGCAAAAATTTTGTTCTCAATTCTCCATGGCAGATTGCTTTTTTCACAAATCCAAAAACCATGAATCTATGGGCAGGACCTTTTTGCAATATAGCGAATACAATGGCTGTAAATATTTTATTCAACCTTGGATTTTCAGGAGCAATCGTCAGTCCGGAGCTTGACAGTTATGATTTTATGCAGATGCCGCAAAACAGCCCTTTGCCTCTGGGAATTATTATTTCAGCCAACTGGCCGCTGAGCATATCACGCATACTTTCCAGTAAGTTTAAAACAGACACTGCTTTTACCAGCCCAAAGGGAGAACAGGGGTGGGTAAAAAAATATGGGGCTGATTTCTGGGTTTATCCCAACTGGACACTCGATATAAACTCTAAAAAGGAAGAACTTGAAAATGCCGGCTACAGGATGTTTGCGCATATTATTGAACCAGTTCCTGCAAATGTCAGCATGAAAAAAAGGCCCGGGCTGTGGAACTGGAATTTGAAACTTAAATAACTTTGATTAAATTGTAGTTTTTTCCGGTTATCGCAACAGTTATAATTAAATTAAAACCAGAAAAAACTCATGTATAGAGACCTTTGAAAAATGTTCAATTTTGCTTAAGTTCAAGGAAGGCGACCAAATTTTAAATCAGGTTTAAACGTAGGAATACAT
>CAYYMU010000195.1:0-4413 GCA_964472445.1 uncultured Desulfobacteraceae bacterium | reverse complement strand
CAGCATCCAATATCATTTTTATTCCACGGATCAGATGTATTTTACCGGCAATTGTTTCGACAGACACAATATCAGACATAATAAATCCTTTTTATCACGATTTTAAATCGTTGAAAGCACATTAATACAGAGTTGGGGATGTCCATTGGATTATTGGTTTATTTGCTCTTTAAGGTCCAAACCTTGTATTTATGTGAAACTCCTCAGTTTAAAAAATCCGTCAGATCTGCCCTTGCACTTTAATGATATCAGCTTGATTGAATGTTGTTTTTTCCGGCATCACTCTTTTTATTTTTCTTTGTCCTTTTGCCATAGGCAGCCTTCTTTTCCTTCACCGTAAAGCCGATCTTCTTCTTTGGCCTGTTTTCAATATTTATTAATTGATCCAACGTCTCAAAAACAATTTGAAACCTTTCATCAGTGATTTGTTTTAATTCTTCGAACTCTTTTCTGAACTCTTTATTGTCTGATAAGACTTGTCGAAGTTTTGTAAATGTTCTTATTATTTGTATATTTACTTGAATAGCCCTTTTGCTGTTGAGAACACTTGAAAGCATGGCTACACCCTGTTCGGTAAAGGCCATGGGTTTATATCTCAATCCCATCTTATCACTATTGGAGGTGCCAATTTGGCGCCTCCAATTCTCCAACTCATTTTTTGTAAGGTCAAACATAAAATCAGAAGGAAAACGATCAATGTTTCTTCTAACCGCTCTTTTGAGTTGTTTTGTTTCTACCCCATAAAGTTCAGACAGGTCTCTGTCCAGCATTACTTTTGTTACACGGATTAGATATATTTTACCGGCAATTGTTTCAACAGATACAATATCAGACATAATAAATCCTTTTTATCAGAACTTACGGGGCATTTATATGCTTACATCGCAGGAAAGAGGGCAGACAGGTTTTTCTTCATTCAGTTCGAGATTTCAGATTCAGGGCTGCGAAGCAAAAAACCCTGTTCCTTCATATTGTAATAAAAGAAACAGGGCTTTATTTTTTTGTAATGGAATGTCTTGTCAAATGATCATCCTTTTTTGAAGTTCAAAATCAGATCAAAAATAATCTTAAATTTTATATGTCATTCTAATATATAAGTCAATTTATTATCTTTTTAGTCCCCTAAGGCCTTAGCTTTTACAAGTTTAAAAATTTAGAGTCATATCCACCCCCTAAAACTGCAAAACTAAAGGATTTCCGCAAGGTTCAAACATGATTCAGGATAGCAGCCCCGCTTCGTTAGTTCAGGGGGCGGTTCGATATTGCTGTTCAACGCCTCAATTTTTTTTTTACTTTTTTAAATCCCGCAAAAATATATAGTCGTAGATTGGGTTAAGGGAAGCAACCCAACCTGCCAGACCGTTATGTTATGATTTTTTTTATCCAAAAAAACAAGCATGTGGATCTGTATCTATCTCTGCAATCAACTCAGCAAGATCTCGAGAGGACTTAAGAGGGCCGTATGCGTACCACTTCATATCAGCTTTTTGCCAGAATAGCTTCCAGACATTCTGGTTTCTTACGAACTTGAGTTTTGCGCAAGGCAACTCGGTTTGTTCAGCCGGCTTTTTCCATCGAGGACGGATTTCATAAAGAATTACGTCCTGATTTTTGATTTTATATTCATATCGCAATTTGTCTTTGATAGACTCCGGCACCCTTTTACATAATGCGCCAACGAATTTGTCTATTCTGTATATTTCTATCTCTGCAAATGCCATAAATTACCCTTTATTTCTTGTTCTTCAGCCCGCGCTGGAATTGGTCAGACAGTGTATGCTTAATCTGTTGAATCGTTGTAAGTTGCCCTGCCTTCAGCAACCGCTGGCTGTTTTGGAGGCCTGGACAGTTGAATATCTATATGAACCTTTGCCCCCAGAACCTCAGCGATTCTGCGTAACATGCTTAAGGAGTGGCCCTCGTACGATGTCGATTCAAGACGGCTGATTTGCTGTTGAGACGTTCCCACTCTTTGGGCCAGTTCCTTCTGAGACAAACCAGCTTTTTTACGCAAAGCAGCTAATTGTAAAGCCACGTCCCAGGCCTCACCAGCCTTTTGGTAGCGCCTGGCAAAATCAGGATCTTTCAACTGCTTTTCAAGATATCTGTCAAAATTAGTTTTTTGTTTCATACCGGATTTTTCTCCAACCAATCACGTTTTCTATCCAAAGCAATCTTACGATCATTTGTGGGAATCTTTTTTGCTTTGCTTCTAATCCCATGCAAAGCAATGATCCTCTTACCTTTCATAAAAAATACAGTACACGAGAGTTTAGTTTGCCCACATGTCTCAGCTCAAAAAGATCATCACCAATATGCTTTGAAAGAGGCGGCCTGTGATAATGCCTGCTTTTAAGTTTAGTTAGACCAGCCATTATTGCTGCGAAATCGCCAGGATCAGATTCCTTAAGGTCATCAAGAAACTCTTGTACAGGACATCGCCCTGAAACTGTTTCATAAAACTCTATAGAAAATTCCATAATTAGTCAACATCAATATTGGTGTATTTTAATTTGCACTATGCAGGTCAGGTTTTAGTTCCAGCCGTTTTCGCGCCAATTCAACCGCTTTGTGAAGCTTCTGCTCCAGCAGTTCACGTTGGCAGTTCGGTCATATATTCAGCCACTTTGATAACGCTTTTATCAAGCTGCAAAAGCTCTATAGGAATTTAACGCCCTTTAGTTTTGCAGTTTTAGGCATAATGGTCGATTAATTTGCAGCCTTTTTTTTGATAAAACAAGCAGGAAACTTTTTTCATTTAAGATTGATGGCTTCGTAAAAAGTCATTTGCAAGCGACATTGAGCAGTTTTGGAAAAAGATTCAGATTGAGCCTGGCGTTAAAAATTGCAAGCTGTTTGAGGGCATTAGCCCGAGTTCTTGCAATTTAGCCGGGATCAATATGAATCCCAAAAATGCTCACAAAGCGAACAAATCTTACTTTTTACGATTTCATCAAGATTGGTTTTTTATAGTATTATAGAGCTCAAAAGCCTTTTCCGGTGTTTCATTATCATGGACAACTGCTCGTACAGCCTGGATCATTGCAACAGGGGACTCGGACTGAAAAATATTTCGCCCCATATCCACACCGCTGGCACCCTGCTGAACCGCGTTATAAGCCATTGTTAAGGCATCGAGTTCCGGTATTTTCTTTCCTCCGGCCATTACAATGGGAACAGGGCAGGAGGATGTGACGGTTTCAAAGCCTTTTCCAATATAGTATGTTTTTATGTAGTTTGCGCCTAATTCAGCGCAAATTCTGACAGCAAGCCTGAAATAGCGCGCATCATGGTTCATGTTTTTGCCGACAGCGGTAACAGCCAGAGTAGGTATTCCATAACGCATTCCCATGTCCACCATGGTGGTCATGTTTTTGATAGATTCCCTTTCATGTTCACCGCCAATAAATACCTGAACAGCCATGGCGCAGGCATTAAGCCGTATGGATTCTTCAATATTCACGGCAATATCTTCGTTGGAAAGTTCCTTCAGTATGCTTGTTCCGCCGGAAACTCTCAGGACAATAGACTGTGACGTAGTTGGAGGAACAATGCTTCTTAATATTCCGCGTGTTAACATAAGTGTATCTGCATAAGGAACCAGCGGAAGGATGTTTATGTCAATCCTCTCCAGACCGGTAGTCGGCCCTTGAAAATAGCCGTGATCCACAGCCAGCATTACTGTGCGGCCGGATACCGGATTAAATATTCTTGAAAGCCGGTTTTTAATGCCCCAGTCAAGAGAATTTGATCCTTTAAGAAAAAATCCTTCTGTTTTTTGGGGAATATCAGAATAAAACTTTTTAGCCTCTTTTATTTCATCTGCATCAGGCATTTCCCTCTCCTTTCTATATTATGTTTTTTTACCGCAAACCATTAAGAACACAGAAAAATCAAAAGGTTTAAACCTCAGGCCAACTCATGCCTGTGGAATGTTTTTTATTGTGAAAAAAATAAACCGTTTGACCCAGGAGTTTGCGTGGGTTCCTGTGATTATAAAATCATTACTTTTTTACAAGTAACTATAATATATTATTACATAAAACAAATCAATAAATAATAGCGAATATCATTGATTTATTCCCTTACGCCTAATGGTTCATGCTGCCTGCGGTGGTGTTTTATTCCTCGCTCATTGGGGCGTTCAATGGTTTTGAAGATACCCTGCTGTTTGCGCGGGATAGTTTATTGAGACAATGAGACACCTTTTACACCTTTTGCATTCTTAGCGATTTATAGTGCGATTAATATGAAGATTTCGAATATTTTATAGATATCATATTAATTTTTCACGTAATTTACCCAATAAATCCATAGAATTTATTGGACGGGCAAAACATGCTTTAGTGTGAGACCTTTGAAAAATGCTCAATTTTGTTTAAGTTCAAGGAAGGCGAAAATTTCAACCACCCC
>CAYYMU010000194.1:0-4442 GCA_964472445.1 uncultured Desulfobacteraceae bacterium | reverse complement strand
AACGGAATTATAATGTTTCCGGCGATATCACTGGATGAGCCTTTAAATATTCCAGCCTGTTAAGTCCGTTAATATAAGCCTTTGCGCTGGCAGTCATTATGTCAGGATCAGCCCCTCTCCCAAGCGCGATAAGACCGTTCTCATTCAAACGGACAGTCACCTCGCCCTGTGCATCAGTGCCTCCGGTCAGTGCGCTTACAGAAAACCTTAAAAGCTGCGAGCTTGTTTGTGTTAGTTTGGCGATGGCGTTAAAAGTGGCATCAATAGGACCATTACCATAACCCGCGCCCTTAACGGGCCGATCGTTTATTGTAAGTTTGACGCTGGCCATTGGAAGAACCGTTGTGCCGCTGACAACATGTAAATACTCGAGACAAAAAATCTCAGAAGTCCTCAGTATGCCTTCAGTTACAATTACTTCAAGGTCCTCATCCATAACATCTTTTTTCTTGTCTGCAAGCTCTTTAAATTTTACAAATACAAGTTTCAGCTCTTCGTCAGAAAGATTATATCCCAGATCTTTTAAGCGGGAGCGCAAAGCATGCCGTCCTGAATGTTTGCCAAGCACCAGTTTATTAGAACTCAGCCCGACAGTTTCCGGTTTCATGATTTCATACGTCATGGGGTTTTTCAGCATACCGTCCTGATGGATGCCGGCCTCGTGAGCAAACGCATTGGCTCCGACAATAGCCTTATTCGGCTGGACAATAATACCGGTTATCATACTTACAAGCCGGCTTGTTGGATCAATAAGTTCAGTTTTAATATTGGTAGAAAATGGAATATAATTAGGTCGTGTATGAAGTGCCATTGCCACTTCTTCCAGAGCTGTATTGCCGGCCCTTTCTCCGATTCCGTTTGCAGTTACCTCTGCCTGCCTTGCACCAGCGCTTATCGCTGCCAGTGTGTTTGCAGTAGCCAGTCCAAGATCATTATGGCAATGTACACTCAAGACTGCCTTGTGGATATTGGGAGTATGTTTTATAACATATTTTATCAAATGGGCGAATTCCTGTGGGATAGCATATCCTACTGTATCAGGAAGATTAATGGTTGTTGCCCCTGCTTCAATGGCTGCCTCAAAAACTTTGCACAGAAAATCAGGATCACTGCGCGACCCGTCTTCAGCAGAAAATTCTATATTATCACAAAGAGACTTTGCGTATTTAATTGCTTCGACTGCTGTTTTTACGACCTTATCCCTTTTCATATTAAGCTTGTATTCCATATGAATATCCGAGGTCGCGATAAATGTATGTATTCTCGGTTTAGCAGCCTTACAGATTGCACCCCATGCCTGATCTATATCGTTTTTGGATGTTCGTGCCAAAGCAGCAACTTCAACATTTTTCATCATTTCAGCTATGCTGGCAACTGCCTTAAAGTCTCCTTTGGATGCAGCGGGAAAACCTGCCTCCAGCACATCTACGCCAAGCTTTTCAAGTTGAGTAGCTATTCGTATTTTTTCACCTACATTCATGCTGGCGCCTGGAGACTGCTCACCATCTCTTAAAGTTGTATCAAATATTATCACTTTTTCATTCATAATGTTGCTCCTTAATCCGGCCGAGCGGTTGACTACCCGAAACCCTTACAGCTATTACTGATCTTGTGGCTCATTTAATAATCTTTCTTTTGACAGTTTATACTGAAAACTGTCTGCCAGGGCGCTCCAGCTTGCCTCAATTATGTCTTCTGAAACGCCTATTGTACTCCATATATGATTCTGGTCCCGTGACTCTATAAGCACGCGTACTCTTGCTTTTGTTCCTTCCCTGCCATCAATTACTCGAACCTTAAAGTCGACAAGACTCATCGAGTCAAGATCTGTCATATAAAATTTTTCAAGTGCTTTACGCAAAGCATTATCAAGAGCGCTTACAGGTCCGCTTCCTTCAGCAGCAGTAATTTCATCCTGGTTGTTAACGGAAATTTTAATCGTAGCATGGGATGAACAGGCCTGATCTTTGTCCTTCTCAATTGTTACCCTGAAGGATTTAAGCTCAAACAGCGGCTTGAACTGATCTGTAAATTTTTCCATGAGTATTTTAAAAGAACCGTCTGCCACATCGAACTGATAACCCTGCTGTTCCAGATCCTTTACTTTTGAAACTATTTTACTGGAGTTAAAACCGTTTGCACCCAGCTCAACACCAAGCTCTTTTGCCTTATATTCCACGTTGCTTTTGCCGGAAAGCTCGGAAATCAAAACTCTGCGGCTGTTTCCTACAAGTTCAGGTTCCATGTGTTCGTATGCTCTGGGAACCTTCATAATAGCATTTACATGGATACCGCCCTTATGAGCAAAAGCACTTTCGCCGACAAATGGCCTGGAATTCAATGGTATCATGTTTGCGGTTTCACTTACGAATCTGGACAGACTTTTTAGTTTTGCAAGATTTTTCTCGGTAATACACTGATTGTTCATTTTTATGCACATAATCGGGATAAGTGATGTCAGATCTGCATTGCCGCATCTTTCCCCATATCCGTTAATCGTACCCTGCACCATTACAGCGCCTGCACGCATTGCTGCTATGGAATTAGCCACAGCCATCCCACAATCATTATGCGCATGAATTCCCATATTCACAGGCAAAGAGTCTTCCCCTGTATTATATTTTTCAGCAAGGCTTTTACATATATCCTTTATAGCTGATTTAATTTCAAAAGAAAGGCTGCCCCCGTTTGTGTCACACAAAACAATAAAATCAGCTCCACCGTCAATGGCTGCGATTAAAGTCTGCAGAGCATAATCCGGATTTGCCTTATATCCGTCAAAAAAATGCTCTGCATCATAAATAACCTCAAGGTCTTTTCCCTTAAGATATTTTACGCTGTCGTTTATCATTGCAAGATTTTCCTGCAGAGTGTTGCTCATTATCTGCTTTACGTGCAGATCCCAGCTTTTTCCAAAAATTGCAGCAGCAGGAGCTCCGCTTGCTACAACGGCCTGCAGATTCTTATCATCATCAGCCTGAATGCCTGGCTTGCGGGTTGATCCAAAAGCAGTTATCCTGGCATTTTTAAATTTGGATTTTCTGGCCAATTCAAAAAATTGTTTATCCGTAGCGTTGGATCCGGGCCACCCGCCTTCGATATAATGGATACCCATATCGTCGAGCCTGTGAGCGATTTTTAGTTTTTCATCAGCAGTAAAACTGATATTTTCACCCTGTGTGCCGTCTCTTAAGGTTGTGTCATATAAAAGTATCGGTTTCATATATTGCTCTCTCTTGATAGTTATTTTCTTATTTTTTGCGTTTTTCCGGCCTCAATGAACGAACTGCAGAACCAGCCCGCCACATTTCAGAATTTTTAATAGCGTCTAATTCCTTTTGCAGTTTTTCTCTATAATCAGGAGCGCTGTTCGCCTGGATTACTCTTTCAGTTTCCCTGCCTGAAAGAACACTCTCATAAAGCTCGTCAAAAACAGGAGCCACAGCATCACGAAACTTTGGAGACCAGTCAAGAGCCCCTCTCTGAGCTGTTGTGCTGCAGTTTGAGAACATCCAGTCCATTCCGTTTTCAGCAACAAGACGTATAAGACTCTGGGTAAGTTCTTCTACAGTTTCGTTAAATGCTTCGCTTGGGCTGTGGCCATGTTTTCGCAGAACATTGTATTGGGCATCCATCACTCCGGCAAGGCATCCCATAAGCACACCCCTCTCTCCTGTCAGATCGCTGTGCACCTCTTTTGCAAAGGTAGTTGGGAAAAGATATCCTGATCCAATGGCTATTCCCAGTGCAATTGTTCTTTCCATGGCTCTGCCGGTAAAATCCTGATGCACGGCAAAACTTGAATTAATACCGCTACCAGCCAGAAAATTAGTTCTTACAGTACGTCCAGACCCTTTTGGAGCCACTAAAATAACATCAATATTGTCCGGGGGTATAATCTTTGTCTGTTCTTTATAAACAATTGAAAATCCGTGTGAAAAATAGAGGGCATCTCCTTCCTGCAGATATTCTTTTAAATCAGGCCATGTTGAAACCTGACCGGCATCTGACAGGAGAAACTGAACCACAGTGCCTTTTTGAGCTGCTTCCTTGAGCGGAAAAAGAGTCTTGCCGGGAATAAAACCGTCTGTAACAGCATGATCCCACGATTTGCCTCCTTCGCGCTGCCCGACTATAACATTGATACCATTATCTTTCATATTTAAAGCCTGACCTGGGCCCTGTACTCCATAGCCAAGCACTGCTACAGTCTCATTTTTTAAAACTTCCCGAGCTTTTTGCAATGAAAACTCTTCCGATGTAATTACTTCTTCTACAACTCCGCCAAAATCAATTTTTGCCATTTTATTTCCCCCTTGAATTATAATTGTATTCTGATAGCCTCGTAAAAAGTCATTTGTAAGCGACATTGAGCAGTTTTGGAAAACGAACAAATCTTACTTTTTACGAGTTCATCATATTCTGATTTCTTTTAAAAAAAT
>CAYYMU010000193.1:0-4455 GCA_964472445.1 uncultured Desulfobacteraceae bacterium | reverse complement strand
ATTCCATCAAAATTAATAGTTCTTTTTTTTCAAAAGATTTGCTCTTCCGACACAGGAGGTTTATTGAGAATCATCCAGTAAAAATCAATCTGGCTGATTTTTTCCTCAAACTCCTTAAAGCCCACCGGTTTAGTCAGGTAGCTGTTGGCATGATAGTCATAAGACCTCGCAATATCTTCTTCACGTTCCGACGTAGTAAGCATGATCACGGGAATTCTCTTAAGATTTGGATCCCGCTTGATTTTTTGAAGAATTTCTATTCCGTCAATGCCCGGCAGTTTGATATCCAGCAGGATCAAGCCGGGACATGGGTATTTAGACTTATCAGCATATTTTCCGCTGTTAAAGAGATAATCAAGCGCTTCTTCTCCGTCGCATGCAACATCAATCCGGTTTGCATTGCCTGCCTTTCGAATTGCCCGTTTGGTCAGTTGCGCATGAGCTTCCTCATCTTCTACAAGCAGGATGTTTAAAGGTTCACAAGTCATGTTTAAGTTTCCTTATTATTAATGGTAAAGAAAAAAGTGCTTCCTTTTCCAGGCTTTGATGTAACCCATACACTCCCTTCGTGATTTTCTATAACCCGCTTTACAATCGCAAGGCCGATGCCGGTTCCTTTTCCAGCTTTTTTTGCGGCAGGGAGCCGCTGAAAGACCTGAAATATTTTTTCAAAATAGATATCCTCAATACCAATGCCGTTATCACGGACAAAAAACACATTTTTGCCATCTTGATTATAAACTCCGATATCAATACGAGGACAGGGGTTTTCATTTCCGATATATTTAATGGCGTTTGTCATCAGGTTCTCCATAATCTGCATAAACCTTTTTTTATCACCATAGATGCTTGGAAGATTTTCCTGAATTTTTACTTCAATACCCCTTGCCTGGATCTGAGATTGAAGTGATTTTAAGATATCTTTTACAATGCCGGCAAAAGGGAAACTGCTCTTTTTCTCAGTTATACGTCCTATACGGGAGAGTTCCAGAAGGTCATTGATCAGGGCTTCCATTTTTCGGGCAGCATCGCTTATATACCGGATATACTCTTTTTGCCCCGCTGATATCTGATCCCCAAAATCTTCTTGCATGGCGCCGATAAAACCTTCAATTGTAACAATCGGGGTCTTTAGATCATGAGAGATCATATATACAAAAGTTTCAAGTTCTTTGTTTTTATAGGCGATTTCATCAAGAAGCGCCCTCAATTTTTTTTCATTTTCCCGCAACTCCTCTTCAGCAAGTTTTCTCTGGCTGACTTCACGAACAGCGTTGTTTTTTGCTTTTCTGTACATTTCTATCCGTAGTAAGAGGCGATAGAGCAAAAAGGAAAAAACTGTCGAAATAATAAGACCAAAGATCAGGAACGGAAGATTCCGGGCAGCTAATGCGTTGTAATTGGCTGTTTTGGGTTCAAGCTTCAGTTGCCAGGTCTTTCCGGGAAAATTAATTTCTTGAAGTACCTGCAGTCTTTTGTTTTCAGGTTTTATTTTGCCTTGTCTCCCTGTAATGTAAATCAACTGCCCGTCTTCATAGAGAATTACAACAAAATCCTTAAAAATGTTTTTGTCTAAACACATATCCATGATTTTCTTAACCTGAAAAATACCGTTAAGATATCCTTGAATCCTGCCATCATACATCAAAGGCCAGAACGCTTCAAAGCCCATGCCTCCCTGATAAAGCTCGATACAAGGTGTAAGAATATATTTAGTACGTTGCCCTGCTTTTTTAAATGTTTGCCGGTAAAGTGAATCACTGTGCTTGTAAACGAGTTTACCCTTCAAAACCGCACTTTCTTTGTTCGGGAAAACCCATCTAATGAAACCCTCAGGATCAATCCAGTTTATTTCCGTAAATCCAGAAAAATGGTTGTAAAAGGCATTCGCAAATTGAAAAAATCGCTTCTGGCTGAAATCGGGTGGATTCCTTTCGACCCATCTCTCGGCCAAGAGTCCAAGAGAGACTAAGCGGGTTTTCATAAGTTCTTCCACGCGAATCTTTATATGCTGGGCAGAGGTTTCCGTATGCCGAAAAATCAGTTCGCGTTTGTGGCTGTTTTGGTTTTGCCATAAGGCAACTGTAATGCCTCCAAACAACAAAAAAGCGGCAACAGGAAGTAATTTTTTGAAATGAGAAATTAACATTGTGCTATATCATGGCATGTCATCATATCCTCGAACAAGTACTTCTCTCGGTTTAGCGCCGTCTGAAGGACCTACTATTCCTTCTTTTTCCATAATTTCAATAATGCGGGCAGCCCTGTTATATCCTATCCTCAAATGACGCTGAATCATCGATATAGATGCCTGGCCGGTTTTTGTAATGAGGGCTACGGCATCGTCGTATTTTTCATCATATTCCTGTTTATCTGCTAATGTTGTTTCTTTCACGACTGTTTTTGTTACAGACTGATTATATTCAGGGGACTTCTGTTTTTTTAAAAACTCTGTAATTCTTGTAATTTCTTCCTCTGATATAAATGCGCCATGAATACGCTGAACAGATGAGGTCCCAGGAGGGACAAAAAGCATGTCTCCGTTTCCAAGCAGGTTTTCTGCTCCATTTGCGTCGATTATAGTTCTTGAATCTGTTTTTGATGAAACTTGAAACGAAAGACGTGTGGGAAAGTTTGCCTTGATTATACCTGTTAGAACATCCACAGAAGGCCTCTGTGTTGCAAGCAGCAAATGAATGCCAGCTGCACGGGCCATCTGTGCAAGTCTTGTCAATGTCACCTCAACATCTCTGGAAGACGCCATCATAAGATCCGCGAGCTCATCAATTACAATAACAATATACGGCATCTTTTCAGTGTGACTTCCTTCAGGACTACTGCTTTCTTTTTCTACCTTCCTGTTATACTGGTTTATGTTTCTTGCTTTTTTTTCAGAAAGCATTTCATAACGTTTTTCCATTTCGCGTACAGACCAGAACAGGGCATTGGTTGCTTTTTTTACATCTGTTACTACAGGAGTAATAAGGTGCGGTATGCCGTTATAACTCGAAAGTTCTATTCTTTTTGGATCTATCATAATAAATTTTACATCTTCTGAACCTGCTTTGTACAATATGCTGCAAATCATGGCATTTAAGCCTACACTTTTGCCCGATCCTGTAGCGCCGGCAATCAGCAGATGTGGCATTGCATGCAGATCAGCTATAACAGGACTGCCGATAATGTTTTTCCCAAGGCATAAAGTTAAGTAAGATTTGGATTTTTCAAAAACAGATGAAACAACAATCTCTTTAAATTGAACTGTTTCTCTTACACTATTTGGAATTTCAATTCCAATCACCGCTTTTCCAGGAATAGGGGCTACAATTCTGATGCTTATTGCGCGAAGGGCAAGAGCAAGGTCGTCTGTTAAGCTTACTATTTTGTTAATCTTTATACCCGCGGCAGGTTCATATTCAAAAGTTGTAACAACGGGACCAGGTGATATGGCAATAACTTTTCCCCTGACACCAAAATCCTCCAGTTTTTTTTCAAGAAGTCTTGACTGCATTGTTAAGTTTTCATCGTCGGCTGAAATTTTTGTAGATTGAGGATTATCAAGTAAATTAACAGAAGGAAGCTTAAATCCTGCATCACTGCGCATGAATTCAAATACTTCCTGTTTTGGAACCGGAACATTTTTAACAGTTTTGGATTCAGGAGTTTTTATTTTTATTTTCTTTTTTTTCTTATTATTGTATTCTTTTTTTCTTATTAAAAGGTTTTTAGCCTCACTTCTTCCTTTTTTCCACATGACAATCAAAGTGGTTATTCGGAGGGAAAAGATAGTTGCTGCTTTCCAGCAAAGCCTTATAAAATTAATTATGGAAAAACGCGTGGCAAGAATAAAACCGATGATCCAGATAAGAATTAGTATGGCAGCAGCACCCGTGGTATTTGCATACCTTACAAGAAACGATTTTAATGGGATACCGATTATACCGCCTGATGAAAATTTACTCCCCCAAATAGTATAATAATTATGCTGAAATGACAGAAGGCTTCCGGTTGTTACAATCAGCAGGAGGCCTCCGGCTATGACCAGAAAGAGTATTTTGTATGGTTGACCGCAGAAAAAATGAATGCTTATAAAAAGCATAAGAATAGGCAGCCAAAATGCCCCCAGCCCAAACAGACCTATAAAAATACTTGCAGAATATGATCCAAATACTCCAAAAAGGTTGTGGGCAGAGCCAGTGGCTTTTGCGTTGTGGATAGAAGGATCCAGAGGGCTGTAAGACAAAAGGCAGCCCAGCATAAAAATAAAAAGAAAAAACAGCAGAATTCCTATAAGTTCTTTGCGCATATATTTGACAGTCCAATTGTTATAGCGTCGCAAAAAGTTATTTGCTAAATTTGATAAACTCGTAAAAAGTTGCTCTATGACGCTTTGCGGCACCGGGAATTAAAATAACTTTAAACAATCAGTCTTCAGTTATGATTAAATTAAAATTA
>CAYYMU010000192.1:0-4463 GCA_964472445.1 uncultured Desulfobacteraceae bacterium | reverse complement strand
TTTTGCAATGGTCTCAATGGCCGAACTTTTGTAAAAGAATTAGTATTAATAAGAATCTAAGATTTTTGTCAAGAATTTTTTATTGTAATATCACCAAAAATGGACTGGATTAAAACAGAGGCTGCAATTGTAGCTGTTTCAGCTCTTAAAATGCGTGGACCAAGGGAGGCTGTAATAAATCCGCAGGTTTTCGCCTTTTCAACTTCTTTTAATGTAAAACCACCTTCAGGCCCAATCATGATAAATATATTATTAAAATTTCCGTTACATTGTAATAATGCAGGATTAAATGGTTTTGGCTCATTTTCCCAGAAAAGGATTTTAAGACTGCTTTGTTTACTTATATCCAGTACATTTTCAAAGGATATTGCCTGATTAATGGTCATCATACGACTTCGATTGCACTGTTTAAGAGCTTGTTTTGAAATTTCCTTCCATCGGCTTATGCGGGCAACGAGCCTGTTATTATCAGGTCTTGTAACAGAACGTTCGGTTATAACTGGAATCCATTTATTTATTCCAAGTTCAGTGAGTTGCCTGACGAGTCCGTCCATTTTCTTTAGTTTTAAAAAAGCCTGAGCCAAAGTAATATGGACAGGTGATTCAGGCTTTGAAATATAACTTCTGATTATCGATACCTTAACTGAGACGTCGGTAAAAGACATTATTCTGGCTTTGTATTCAGTGCCGGTTCCGTCAAAAAGAAATATTATATCTCCCTCACTAAGCCTTAAAACTTTTTTAATATGTGTTGCATCTGTTCCTGTGATAAAAGGTTCAGGGCCGGTTGTTTCCGATTGTTCAATAAAAAAACGTCTCATAATTCATTAAAATTTTCAAAGGTTTCATAGTACGCAGCAAGAGCTTTTTTATCTGCTCTGATTTAAACTAAAGGGATTTAACTGTGTGTAAATGTTTTTTTAAAGAAAAGCAAATGCCTTGACACGCTATATCCTATATGATATTTTTTAAATTAAATTTTTGTCAAATATTTCGCAGTGATATATAGCACTTTTCTTTTGCGGAGGAGGATAATATGGAAGAAGAAAAAATTATAGAACTTACAGACGAGGTTGTGGAACCTTTAGAGCAGGAAAAAACAACCGGAACCACAAATGTTATTGAGTCTGCGGAAGAAGATACAATTGAGTCTGCTGAATTTGAAGAAAAAGAGGAAATTATAGAATTTGAACCTGGGTCCAGCGAGTTAACAGATTCTCTGGGTATGGATTTAGATTTAAAGATTGATTCTACTGATAATCCCGCAGAAGAACTTTCGTTGCTTCCCGAAGGTATTGAAAAAGCCATAGAGCATGTTATTGAAAAGAAATTTTCAGGAAAAATCGAAAAGATGCTTGCCGAAATTATCGAAAAAGCGGTTTTAAGGGAAATAGAAAACATTAAGGGAAAATTGCTTGACTAATAATACAAATTTTATGGTTTTGTAATAAGTCCTTTTGCAAGCGACTTGTTACAAAACCAGGGTCATAAGATTCGGGGATTACTCAATAATCCCCTTTTTCAATTATATTGGCCAGTTAAAAGGGAAATCAAAATATGGATTCTAATCAGCTTGACAAAAGTTATAAGCCTCATGATGTAGAAAAAAAGTGGTACGATTTCTGGGAAAAAGAACAACTCTTTGCTGCCAGCGAAGAAAGCGCTCAAGAGAGTTATTCTATTGTAATTCCTCCTCCCAATGTTACAGGCGTTCTTCACATGGGGCATGCTCTAAATGTTACGCTGCAGGATATTCTTTGCCGTTTTATGAGAATAAGAAATAATAATGTTCTCTGGATGCCGGGAACCGACCATGCTGGAATTGCCACTCAGAATGTTGTTGAAAGAAAGCTTGCAAGTGAGGGACTTGATCGCCATCAACTTGGAAGAGAAAAGTTTATTGAAGCAGTATGGGAATGGCGCAGTCAGTACGGAAGCGCAATTATAAATCAGCTCAAGCGTCTTGGTGCCTCCTGTGACTGGAAGCGTGAACGTTTTACAATGGATAAGGGTCTTTCAGTGGCTGTACGCAAGGTTTTTGTACAGCTTTACGATGAAGGTCTTATCTACAGAGGCAATTATATTACCAACTGGTGCCCGCGTTGCCGCACAGCCCTTGCAGAACTTGAAGTAGAACATGACGATCACAATGGTCATCTTTATTACATTCTCTATCCTTTTGAAAAAGGATCTGGTGGAATCCTTATCGCGACTACACGTCCTGAGACTATGTTTGGAGATACTGCCGTTGCTGTTAATCCTGATGACAAACGATATCAAAATTTGGAATCTGACAGAGTTATTCTTCCGCTTATTGATAAGCTGATACCTGTAATCAGAGACAAATATGTTGACATGTCATTTGGCACAGGCGGTCTGAAGGTTACTCCTGCTCATGATCCAAATGATTTTGAAATAGGTAAACGCCACAATCTTCCGATTGTCAGGGTTATCGGAGATGACGGGGCGATGACGCCTGAAGCAGGAAGATTTAATGGGCTCGACAGGTTTAAGTGCAGAGATGCTGTAATTAAAGAGCTTAAGAAAAAGGGGCTGCTGAAAAAAATTGAGCCGTATAACCACAGCGTGGGACATTGTTACAGATGCAAGACAGTTGTTGAACCAAATTTGTCTTTGCAATGGTTTGTAAGTACAAAGCCGCTTGCCAAAAAAGCAATTGAAGCGGTTGAAAAAGGAGATACCAGGATTATTCCTGAAACATGGACAAAGACCTATTTTGAATGGATGAATAACATCAGAGACTGGTGTATATCACGGCAGATATGGTGGGGGCATCAGATTCCAGCATGGACCTGCGAAGATTGCGGTGAGATTGTTGTCGCAGTTGACACCCCTGAATCTTGTCCTGCATGCAAAAGCACAAGACTTGTTCAGGAGACAGATGTTCTGGACACCTGGTTCAGTTCGGCATTATGGCCATTTTCTACAATGGGATGGCCCGAAAATACACCCTTGTTGAAAAAGTTTTACCCTACATCTGTTCTCATTACTGGTTTTGATATACTTTTTTTCTGGATTGCCAGGATGATGATGATGGGCATCCATTTTATGGGAGAGGTGCCGTTTAAGGACGTATATGTCCATGCCCTTGTACGTGATGTTGAGGGCAAAAAGATGAGCAAGTCAAAGGGTAATGTTATTGATCCATTAAGTGTTATAGATAAATACGGAACAGATGCGTTCCGTTTTACTCTGGCGGCTTTTGCAGCACAGGGGCGGGACATTAAAATGTCTGAAGACAGAGTCGAAGGATACCGCCATTTCATAAATAAGTTATGGAATGCCTCAAGGTTTGCATTTATGCACATAACCGAAGAGAATTCAAAACATGATGCTAAAAGTCTTTATTCATCAAACCTGACCCTTCCAGATCGCTGGATATTATCCAGGCTTATTTATGCTGCTGAAAATTCTACCGAGGCTATCAACTCCTACAGATTTAATGAGGCGGCCGGTATTCTTTACAAATTTGTATGGCATGAGTTTTGTGACTGGTATCTTGAGGCAATAAAGCCTTCTCTGTATGGAAAGCAGGAAGAAAGCAGCCGCCAGGCAACTATGAATGTGCTCTGGACGGTTTTAAGAGATACACTTATATTACTTCATCCTTTTATACCTTTTGTAACCGAGGAAATATGGAATAAATTGCCGGGAACGCAGGGCTCTATAATGAGAGCAAAATTCCCTTTAAACAGGCCGGATAATGATATTTATCTTAGAGATAATGATGCTGAATCAGAAATGAGTCTTATAACTGAAATCATAACTGGAATAAGAAATGTCAGAGGAGAGATGAATATTGCCCCTTCATTGCTGCTTGATGTTATTGTTCAGTCCCAGGATGTAAAAACCCGTAAAGCGCTTAACCTTTATAAAAACATGATAATAAATCTCGCTGGATTAAAAACCCTTGTAATTGAACTGGAATGTGAACGACCAAAGGCAGCGGGTACTGCGGTTATTAAAACCGCAACTCTTTATGTTCTACTTGAAGGAGTAATCGACTTTGACAAAGAAATCAATAGGCTTGAGAAAGAAAACACCAAACTGACCAATGAACTTGTAGCTGTATCCAGAAAATTAAATAATGAATCTTTCCTTAACAAAGCTCCTGAAAATGTGGTGCAGAAGGTTAAAGAAAAGCAAAGGATAATACTTGAAAAACAGCAAAAAATAGAACTGACTATCGAAAAGATAAAAGAATTTGCATGAGTATTTTTTTACGAATGAATCTTTTTCCAAAACTGCTCAATGTCGCTTACAAATGACTTTCAAATAACTCAACTGTAGTTTTTGTTAGTTATCGCAACAGTTATAATTAAATTAAAACCAGAAAAAACTCATGTATAACAAATCGTAAACAAAAAACCGGCCATAATAAAAAGAACAATTGTGCTAAAGATCGTAATCTTTTATTTTATCCTGAAAAACCTGGTCTTTAG
>CAYYMU010000191.1:0-4485 GCA_964472445.1 uncultured Desulfobacteraceae bacterium | reverse complement strand
TGCCGGAGGTCGGAATCGAACCGACACGAACTCAAAGCTCGGAGGATTTTGAGTCCTCTGCGTCTACCAATTTCACCACTCCGGCACAAAATGATTTTTAAGTAACTTTAAAGTAATTGTCAATAGAATTGCGCTAATTTAAAACAGCAAAAATATCGTCTGCAGGAACAGCTCCGTGTCTTAAAATTTTTGGGACATTACCGGTAACATCTATTACCGTTGATCCAGGGCCTCCCTTAAGCGGCCCTGCATCAAGTATAAGATCAAGTTCATCTGTAACCAATGAATCAATATCAGGGATTTCAGAACATCCGGAATTGCCTGAAAAATTGGCGCTGGTTCCTGTAATAAAGCTGTCCAGCTCATTTATAAGAGCACACGCAACCTTATGCTCAGGTATGCGTACGCCAATTGTACCAATGCCTGCTGTAAGATTTTCCGGAAGGTTGTTTTTTGCCTTAAATACGATTGTTATTTTTCCCGGCCAGAACCTGTCCATGATAATTGATGCATAAGAGGGGATGTCTTGCACAAGACTGTGTAAGGCTTTTTTATTTTTTATCAGCACGGAAACAGGTTTATTATAAGGCCGCTGCTTTATTTTAAAAACCTTGTCAACTGCGTCTGCATTAAAAGCGTCTGCTCCAAGCCCATAAATAAAACTTGTTGGAAACACAATAACATTGCCCTGCCTTATAACATTTGCGGCTTCTTTTATTAAAGAAGGCTCAGGATTAACCGGATTTATATGTCTTATCTTATCAATCACTTAACACATGACCCCTAATACATTTCGTGACATATTAAGCATGTAACCGTTTACGGTTGTCGGTTTACCGTTCACGGTTTTACCAAACTTCTAAATCTTCAAAAGAGGACCCCGTAATTTTCTCTACCTTCTGTTTTTTTAACAGAGAAGTTTTATGTTTAAAATCTCAAATTACAGTTGAAAAAAATTAAATCATATTGAGTTTATCTGATTTCCGGTCAACCTGAAGCGCTATTTCTGTTTTAAAATCATCAAGAATTTTTTCAAGTTCAGGATCAGAAAGGGCAAGTATCTGTGCTGCAAGAATACCTGCATTTCTTGCGCCTGGTTTTCCGATAGATACGGTTGCAACAGGAATGCCGGGCGGCATCTGAACAGTGGAAAGAAGTGAATCCATACCCTTTAAAGCAGAAGAATCAACAGGCACGCCAATAACCGGAAGGGATGTATTGGCAGCCATGGCGCCGGCAAGGTGGGCTGCATGACCTGCGCCGGCAATGATAATTTTCATCCCCCTTTTTTTTGCTGAACATGCAAAAGCAGATGCCTTTTTAGGGCTCCTGTGGGCTGACGCAACAGTCATTTCATATGCTATTCCGAATTTTTTCAGGATTGCGATTGTTTCTTCCATAACAAAGTAATCAGAATCGCTCCCAATAACAATTCCAACCAGTGGAGTTTCTTTAAGCCTTTTAACAGCCTTTTGTCCTATATCCTTTCGATAATAGGCCTTGTCCCATGATATTTTTGAGACAGCTTTGTATGTTTTTGATATTGCATCTGTGATAGAATCTCCAAGCGCTGTAACACCAAGAACGCGTCCGCCGTTTACAACAAAGACTTTATCCTTTTCAGCAGTACCGGCATGAAACACAACCGCATCTTTCATACGCCCGATCTTTTCCAGGCCTTTAATCGGCATGCCTTTTTTATATGACCCCGGATATCCGCCTGACGCCATTACAACGCACATTGATGGCCTTTCGTCGATTTCCATACTGCATTTATCAAGATTTCCGTCAATACATGCCTCCATTATCGGGACAATATCGCTTTTCATGCGTATTAACAAAGGCTGGGTTTCAGGGTCTCCAAAGCGCGCGTTAAATTCAAGAACTTTAATCTGATCTCTGTTGATCATAAGCCCCGCATATAAAACACCTTTGTATGGACGATTTTCAGATTCCATTGCACGAACAGTTGGTATCATAACCTCATCCATAATTTTTTTGCTTATATATCTGTCTACTATCGGCGCAGGAGAATAGGCTCCCATGCCTCCTGTATTCGGGCCTTTGTCGTTTTCATAGATTGCCTTGTGATCCTGAGATGAAGGAAGAGGGAGCACGGTTTTACCGTCAGTAAAAGCAATAAAGGAAGCTTCTTCGCCAAACAGGCATTCCTCAATTACCACCTTGTTTCCTGCAGGGCCAAAATCTTTTTTTATCATTATTTTTTTTAACGCCCTGATAGCCTCATTAATTGTTGCGCATACGATTACGCCTTTGCCGGCGGCAAGACCGTCGGCTTTTACAACAACAGGGGCGCCTGTTGTTCGTATATAGCTTTCCGCCTTTTTGTAACCTGTAAAAGTCTGACCAACAGAAGTTGGGATTTTGTATTTGTTCATCAGGTCTTTTGCAAATGACTTGCTGGATTCTATTTCAGTAGCCTTTTTTGTTGACCCGAAAATTTTAAGGCCCTGAGATTCAAAAACATCGACTATGCCTTGAGAAAGCGGTGCCTCTGGTCCAACCACGGTCAGATCAATATTTTTTTCTTTTGCAAACAAAACAAGCCTGTCTATGTCGTCTGCCTTGATTGGCACACAGGCTGCTGTTTTAGCTATTCCGGCATTACCGGGTGCGCAATATATTTTTTTTACTTTTGGACTCTGAGCAATTTTCCATACAAAGGCATGTTCTCTGCCGCCGCTTCCTATTACTAAGACCTTCATAATACCTCCATAAAAACAAATTTCACCACAGAGACCACGGAGAGCACAGAAATTTCTGTGTGCTCTCCGTGGTGAAATTTAATCGAAATGTACGTATGTTTAAGTTGTTGCGAGTTTTTCCAGAAAATCCTGTTTTTTCTTATCAAGTTCCTGTCCGTTTATTTTTGCTCCTTTAATGCCACCGTTTAAAGAAATTTCCATAAGATAATATTTGTCGTTATCAAGTATCATAATATCTATGTGTGCATAAGGAAATTTTCCGCGTTCCATGATGTGGCGGCAGAATTTTTCTTTTTTACTGTCCAGGTTATAGACAGAACTCTTACCTCCCATGGATATGTTTTTCCTGAAATTATTTGGGTTATATCTTACATATGCTTCAACGTAATCATCAACAATGATTACACGGACATCTGTACAGTTTTCCATAAACGGCTGTATAATAAAAGGATATAAATTTTCGGACATGGCCATTGAACTGTAAACATTTTCAATTGATTCCCATCTTTTGATTCCCATGCCGCAATGCCGGTGATCTTCTTTTGTAACAGAAGGACCGATATTATTTATATTATACTGATTTATTGAATCAATTAAATCCACTCGTCGATTTACAACACATGTATAAGGCAGCATCCATTCCTTAAAAACAAAAGCCTGTGCGACTTTGGAGCTGTTTAAAGTTTGTGAAAGAGGGGAGGGGAGGCAGCGTACGCCGCGTTCAAGCAGGTCTATAAGCATATGTGATTTTAGATATCTTGATGATATAATGCCTATAATAGTATCGTTGCTGCCAAGCTTATGATACTGTTTTTTTATTTCTTCACTTTTTCTGATAATCATAGGGGTCTCATCCTGGTTGGTGTTTTTTTATGCCAAGCTCAATTAATTTATCCAGAAGTCTGCTGAAGCTGATTCCTGCTGTTTTTGCGGCCAACGGCAAAAGACTTGTTTCAGTCATGCCTGGTATGGTGTTGGTCTCAAGAATATAGATATTTTTATCATCAAGAATCATGTCTGTTCGGCTGTATCCTCTGCAGAAAAGAGCCTTATGTGCCATTTTTGCATAAGTTTTAGCCTTGTCAGATATAGCATCATCAATACGGGCAGGACAAATTTCCTGAGTTATTCCTGTAGTATATTTTGCATGAAAATCAAAAAAATCATGATCTTTATCAGGTACAATTTCAACAACAGGCAGTGCTTCAGGTTTATCATTACCAATAACAGAGCCTGTAATTTCAATGCCTTTAATATATTTTTCAATAATAACCGTTTTATCAAAAGCAAAAGCATCATTAACAGCACTTTTAAGTAAATCCATTGATCTGACAATGGACATCCCGATGCTTGAACCTCCGCTGACCGGCTTGACCACAAGAGGCATGCCAAGTTGCCCGGCACATTCTTCAGGATCGATTCTATCGTATTGATTAACGGCAATATATGGGGGGAAAGGGATACTGGATTGCTTATAGAGTTTTTTTGAAACAAGCTTATTCATTGCAACAGCACTTCCAATGACCCCTGACCCCTGATATGGGATGTTAAGCAGATCAAGAAGTCCCTGGATTGTGCCATCTTCGCCAAAAGATCCGTGCAGTATTATAAGGGCAAAATCAATTGCAGAGGCATTTGCTACCAGGCGGTTAAGGTCTGTTTTTGGATCATACCTTATTACAGAGTATTTTTCCTTGTCCAGAGCCGCATATACCTGGTCTCCACCACAGATGGAAACCTTGCGTTCAGAAGAAACACC
>CAYYMU010000190.1:0-4491 GCA_964472445.1 uncultured Desulfobacteraceae bacterium | reverse complement strand
CCATATCGCGGAAGCCAGATATTCCGGCTCTTCATTTCTTACTTCTGCCAGCCTCAGGAGAACTCTTTTTACAAATGCCGGTTCATTTCTTCGGGTACGGTTCTTTTCAGGAGCAGGTGTCAAATAAGGCGCATCAGTCTCAATAACAATTTGTTCAAGAGGAATTAAACACGCGAGTCTGCGCAGATCAGCTCCGCGCTGTTTCAGGGTTAAAATGCCTGTTATTCCGATATAAAGGCCAAGATTAATATATTCCATAAGTTCCGGCCTGTTTCCGCTAAAACAGTGAATGACTCCTTTTTTTTCTTTTTCGTGCCAGGATTTTACTATTTCGAGCAGTCTTCCCCTGCTGTCTCTTTCATGAAAAATAACCGGAAGATTGCATTTGTCCGCGCTTTCAAGCTGCCTTATAAACCATTTTTCCTGATCATCCTGCGGTGAATGCATACGGTTAAAATCAAGGCCAATCTCACCCCAGGCTCTAACTTCAGAATTGCCGGCAAGATTTATCAGCAAATTCAGTATTGTTTCAGAGCAGTTTTTCGTTTCATGAGGATGAATGCCGACAGAGGCATAAATATTGTTTGTGGATTTTGCCAGAGCAACAGCTTTTATGGAGGCGGCCTTGTCTGTTCCAACTACCATACATGACACTACCCCGGCATCATGAGAGCGTTTAATAACCTCATCAATATCTTCATCATAAACTGTGTCATTAAGGTGGCAGTGGCTGTCAAATAGTTTCATTTTTTAAAATACTAACTCGGTATTATAATTTTTCGATTACATTGCTTATTATTGATGCTAGCTTTAAGGAAGACTCCCCTGCCACTGCAATTATTTCTTCAATATTTGATTCAACCGGATTGTCGGGATTGTGTACATTTGTTATGGTAGCCAATCCAAGTATTTTCATGCCTGCATGTACAGCGGCAATTACCTCGTGGACAGTGGAAAATCCAACAGCTTCGGCTCCTATTATTCTTAAAAAGCGCACTTCAGCAGGTGTTTCAAGAGATGGACCCTTAAGCCCTGCATAAACACCTTTTTGCATATAAATTTCATTATTTTTCCCTGCCTCTTCTGCAATTAAGGCCAGGTTTTTATCATACACTCTTGACATATCAGGAAATCTTATGCCCCAGGCTTCTTCATTGGGTCCGACAAGAGGGCTGGATCCTGTAAGGTTTATATGATCTTTGATAATCATTATGTCGCCGGTTTTAAAATCAGGATTAAGGCCTCCTGATGCATTTGAAAGAATCAGGATCTTTACACCAAGCTCCTGCATCACTCTAACGGGAAAAGTAACATCCGCAGGAGTATATCCTTCATAAAGATGAAATCTGCCCTGCATTGCAATAACCTGCCTGCCATGTATATTGCCTGTAAAAAGTTTTCCAAAATGACTTTCAACAGTTGAAACAGGGAAATATGGAATGTCTTTGTATTTAAAAGAGGCTGACACCTCTATTGATTCTGTGGTTTTACCATGACCTGTTCCCGATATAATGCCTATCTCAGGCAGCTTGCCAATTCGCGTTTTGAGGAATTCTGCTGCTTCTAATACTTTCTGTTTGTAATTTTTCATTATTTTTTCCTTCGAACAAATCTTACTTTTTACGACACCATCAAACTTGAATTAATAATTTTAAATTATAACTCAGAGCAATATTGCAGTCAACAATGCAGGTTAAATAATACAGGCTATGATTTCGTTGACATTTTGTTATTATTATGAAATATTATCAGGCATATAAAATTGAGGGAGTCATAAAAAATTCCATATATGCTTAAATTTATGACTTTAAAGGAAGTCGTTTTAATAAAAATTACATAACATCTTGTTATTATGTTATATTTTGGGAATTGCGTTCATTTCAACAAAGGGTTTGATTTGCTTCTTATTATAATACTTCAAAGTAATATAGTAAAACTTTTTACGAATTCATATATGAAACCAAACTATAAAATATAAGCAGGCAATATGAAAATATCTGAAATAAGCGACATATTAGACGCGGAAATCGTTACAGGAAAAAATAAGCTCGATAAAACAGTAGTCGCAGCCGGGGGTGCAGACGTGATGGATGACATTTTATCAGCTATCGCCGAAGGATCTGTTCTGCTTACTGGTATTACAACAGATAATGTTATTCGCACAGCACAAATTGCCGGAGTTGTAGCTGTTGTTTTTGTCAGGGGAAAGAAGCCGGGCAAGGATGTGTTAGAAATGGCAAAATCTTATAACATGCCGGTTTTGTTGACCAGGTTTTCGATGTTTGTAGCATCTGGACGTCTTTACATGAATGGGCTTAGAGGTCTTGATGGTTCATGGTAGCATCAAGGCAGGCCATGAAAAACACAGGTGCAAATGGGCTGGCACAGATCCTGTTTATGTTGAATATCATGACAACGAATGGGGTGTTCCATTGCATAATGACTGCAAACTGTTCGAGCTTTTTATACTTGAAGGTATGCAGGCGGGATTGAGCTGGATAACCATACTGAAAAAGCGGCAAAACTTCAGGCAGGCATTTGGCGATTTTGATGCAAAAAAAATTGCAGAATATAATTATGATAAAATCATTCAACTGCTTTCAAATAAAAACATTATTCGTAACAGGCTGAAGATTGAAGCAGCAGTCCAAAACGCAAAGGCATTTTTAAGAATTCAAAAAGAATTCGGCAGTTTTGATTCATATCTGTGGAGGTTTGTCAATAACAAGCCAGTAAGAAATGCATGGAAGGTTCATGAAGATATTCCAGCAAAAACAAAAGCATCCATAGAGATGAGCAAAGAGTTAAATAAAAAGGGTTTTAAATTCGCAGGCCCGACAATCTGTTATTCATTTATGCAGGCTGTTGGCATGGTAAATGATCATACCACAAATTGTTTTCGATATAATGAGATTGTGTAATATGAAAGACAACCATGTTGAGCTAAATCAAAATAACAGGTTTCAAATGGATTTTTATTCGCCCTTTCCTGAAAAACACAATATAGGATTTATCTCGACACGTATTGCAGGAACAGACGGCGTATCTCTTGAAATTGCAAAATGGGCGAATGTTTTTGAAAAAGAGGGGTTTGCCTGTTTTTATTTTGCCGGAGAGCTTGACCGTCCTGATGAGTGTTCATATCTTGCTAAAACAGCGCACTTCAAACATCCTGATATTAAAGAAATTAACGACAACTGTTTTGGCGTTACTACCAGGAGTCGGTATATCACAGAAAAGATTTATACAATTAAACAAAGGCTAAAAAATCATCTCTATTGTTTTATTAAAAAGTATAATATCGACATACTGGTTCCTGAGAATGTTCTTACGATACCGCTTAATATTCCGCTTGGCATTGCTATTACAGAACTGATATCTGAAACAGGATTGCTAACCATAGCTCATCATCACGATTTTTTCTGGGAAAGGCAGTGTTTTAAAACAAGCGCTGTCTGGGACTATCTTAATATGGCGTTTCCGCCACATCTGCCTTTTATAAAACATGTTGTAATAAATTCTTCTGCCTCCAACCAGTTAAGTCTTAGAACAGGCATTTCAGCAACTATTATTCCAAATGTAATGGATTTTGAGAACCCGCCTGTCATTGAGGATGATTATGCCCGCGATGTACGGAAAGATCTGGGCATAGAAGATGATGAGCTTTTTGTTTTACAACCTACAAGAGTTGTCAAACGAAAAGGGATTGAACTGGCAATAGAACTGATTAACAGGCTGGAGATGAAAGCCAAACTGGTTATTTCACATGCTTCCGGTGATGAAGGCTATGATTACGAACAAAGCATAAGGGAACATGCCAAAAGACTTAATGTTAATTGCGTTTTTGTGTCCGATATTATTAATGAATGCAGAGGACACACAAAATCAGGGCAAAAAATTTATACCCTGAGCGATATTTATCCACACGCCGATATAGTTACTTATCCTTCCAATCTTGAAGGATTTGGAAACGCTTTTCTGGAGGCAGTTTATTTTTCCAGACCCATAGTTATAAATACTTATTCAAATTATTCGATTGATATTAAACCAAAGGGATTTTCAGCAATAGAGCTTGAAGGTTATGTAACAGACAAAACAGTTCTCCAGACAAAAAAGGTCCTGGAAGACAAGGAGTTTTGCAAACAAATTGTGGAACATAATTATAAAATCGCCAGGTGTTATTATTCTTATTCTGTTCTTCATCAAAAGCTTAAAATGCTTATGTTGGAACATACGTCATGCAAGAATCTAAAAACCGTCATTTAACTGCAGAATGGAGGTATATATTATGGCAGAAAAAATTATTATTTTTGGTAAAAATGCCTGACCTTACACAAAGGCGGCTCGTGAAGCCTTTGCCAGGAAGGGCAGAGATATAGAATATTTTGATGTTTTATCAGATAAAGAAAAACTAAACGAAATGCTTGAATACTCTGATGGAGCGCGCAAAGTACCCATTATTGTGGATCAGGATAAAGTAAGCATAGGGTT